>CANQYH010000106.1 GCA_947628025.1 uncultured Lachnospiraceae bacterium
TCGCCCAGCAGGAGGCTGAAGCCGATGGGCACGAAGACTATGCAGCCGATACAGAAGTCCATCAGGTTCTTCATTAGGATGTTTCCCGCGTTCTTGGCCCGGGTGAAACCGGTCTCTACCATGGCGAAACCCGCCTGCATCCAGAAGACCAGGGCCGCGCCGATCAGAAACCATACGGCGAATACTTCGGTGTTTACAGCACGAAAGATTTCTTCAGTCATAACTTTTTCTCCTCTCATCCTTCCCGGAGAAACCATTCATTTTTGAAAATTCCAACCGGACTGCGGCGGGAAGCGCCGGCAGCTTCCCGGTCCGCCCGGCATACAGGAAAGGGCGGAGGCGCTTTCCTCCTCTTGAAAGCGCCTTCGCCCTGTGAATGGATCTCGGTATTATCAGCGAGAAAAGGGACTATGGTCATGCCATAGCCCCTTCGCTCATTACGCACTTCATGATAGCACCGGAAAAAATCATTGTCAACGAATAATTTGGTCAATATTTTCGGGGCGCTTTCGAAAAATTCTGTGAAAAATTATGGATAATTGTGGAAGGCTGCCCGCTGCGAACCCGGACCGGACGCTGATTTTAGTCAGCCGCCACCTGACCCGGGAGCGGAAAGCCCGGTTTACGCGGGCGCATGACTTACGGCCGGCGATGTCCCGCGAACAGGCGATATGAGTGCCGTGCGGACGTCCGGCATTTACAGGAAATTTCCGCCTCCGCCGCCATTTCTGACGGTTCCGCACGGGAACTCCATGCAGGAAACGCCGAAGAAAATGGAAATGGTACTTGTATATTTTTTGCAAAAGGATTATGATAGGTACTGCGGTTTCCGAACGGCGCTTCGGGCGGCCGGGCGGGGACCGGAAATATACATATGATTTTTTGAGAAAGTTCAGTCAGAAAAGGTGGAAGATCCATGTTTGCAGGAGTGAAACGGTTATTCGGACAGGTAGATATGACGACGGGCAGGCCGTGGGAAAAGATCGTGATGTTTACGATCCCCATGCTGATCGGCAACATTGCGCAGCAGCTCTATAATACGGTGGACAGCATCGTGGTCGGCCGTTATGTGGGCGACAACGCGCTGGCGGCGGTAGGGAGCGCCAGCCCGATCTTTAATCTGCTGCTGGTGCTGTTTGTCGGCATTTCCATGGGAGCCAGCATCATGGTGTCCCAGTATTACGGTTCCAAAGACCGTGAGAATCTGTCGCGGACCATCGGCAGTTCCCTGGTACTGACGGGCGTTGCGTCGCTGCTTTTGATGATCGTGGGTTCGGTAGCGATCCGGCCGATCCTGGAGCTTCTGGACACGCCCGACAGCATCATCGACTGGTGTACCTCCTATCTGCTGATCCTTTTGTGGGGGATCGCGGGCCTGGCCTACTATAATATCCTGACCGGCATCCTGCGCGGCCTGGGCGATTCCGTATCGGCGCTGGTCTATCTGCTGGTCGCCACGGTGCTGAACATCGTGCTGGACGTGTGGTTCGTGGCCGGATTTAAACTGGGGGTCGCGGGCGTGGCGCTGGCGACGGTCATCGCCCAGTTCGTTTCAGCGGTCATGTGCGTGTTTAAACTCCGCCGGATGACCGCGTATTTTGATTTCAAAGCGAAATATTTTTCGCCGAGCCGCAATATGATCACGGTGCTGAAGCTGGGACTGCCCTCCGGCGCGACCCAGGCGATCTTCTCGCTGGCGATGGTCGTGGTCCAGTCCCTGACCAACAGCTTCGGCGAGCTGGTCATTGCCGCCAACGTGATCATCATGAGGGTGGACGGATTCGCGATGATGCCCAATTTCTCGTTCGGCACGGCCATGACTACGTATTCCGGGCAGAATGTGGGCGCGGGGGATTTCGACCGCGTGAAGCAGGGCGCCAGGCAGGGGACGCTGATCGCGGCGGCTACCTCGGCGCTGATCACCGGCTGCATCGTACTCTTCGGCCATAACCTGATGGCGATCTTCACGGAGACGGAGGAACTGGTAAACCTCAGCGCCAATATGATGAATATCCTGGCGGTAGGTTACATCGCGATGGCGGTGACCCAGAGCCTGTCCGGCATCATGCGCGGCGCGGGCGATACGGTCACGCCCATGTGGATCTCCATGCTGACGACGGTCGTAATCCGCGTGCCCCTGGCTTACGGCATCGCGTTTCTGACGAAAAGCGCGGAGCGGCCGCAGGGCGATTACCGCTGCCTGTGGATCTCGCTTCTGGCTTCCTGGGTATTGGGCGCGCTGATTACGGCGTTCTTCTACGCCAGGGGCGGATGGAAACGGAAAGCGCTGCGGTAAGGGAGCAGGGCGCTGCTGTTTGAATCCTGGGAAAGAATAGAAAGGAGAGGTTATAAAAACGATGTCAGTGATCATTACGGAGGAGATGCGCCAGGCGGCGGCTGCCGAGGCCCAGCGGCGCGATCCGAACATCCGGCACCATTTTGAACTGAATTATATGTCCGGCCGGGAGAGGGACGTGATCGGCTTTCTGGGAGAATTTGCCTGCAGGCAGTATATGGGCCTGGACTGGCGACGCGGGATACGGGAAAATTATGATACGATAGACAGCGGGGACATCCTGCTGCCGGGCAACAAGACGATCGATGTCAAAACGGAGACGATGCCGTTTGACGTGCTGATGCGCCTGGTGAAAGGCCAGGTGGACGACGACGCGCCTTACGGACGGCGGCTGATCAATGCAGAGCAGATCCCGCTTTTGGAGCACTATGATTATGTCGTATGGGGCGCTTTTCCCAGGGAGAAGAACGAGCGGTGGTACGCGCTGGGATATCTGGAAACGAAGTACATTCTGGAGCATTATCAGGCGACCACGGAGACGCCGTTCGGCAGCAGTTATCCGGAGCCGTGCCTGAATATCCGGACTTCCGAGCTGAAAAACCTGCGCCGGCTGACCCGGGTATGAAGCCCGGCCGGATCCGTTCGGCTGCCTGGATCCGGGAGCTTCCTGATTTTTGCGCGTTGTTTCAATACGCTTTATCCTGCCGGCTGATTGCCGGCTTCCTTTTTGTTCCGGCCGGATAGAATGGGGGCGGCCGGTTCTGTTTTGCGGGAGATCTTTCTGCCGGGGCATTTCCTGGATAATTCATAATATACAAAAATATTGCATTTTTATAAATTAATATTTGTGAAACTAACGCTTTTCAAATGTCCGATAACACGCTATAATAGAAAGACACACGATCCACACATACGCACACGATAAGGAGAAAACATGATCAAGGCAGGAATTATCGGCTCCACCGGGTACGCCGGCGGCGAGCTGGTCAGATTGTTGAAACAGAGGGACGACGTGGAGATCGTCTGGTACGGATCCAAAAGCTACGCGGGCCAGCCTTACGCGTCCGTGTATCAGAATATGTATGAAATTGCAGACGATATCTGCAAAGACGACGATATGGCCGGGCTGGCGGAGGCGGCGGACGTGATCTTTACCGCTACGCCGCAGGGCCTTTGCGCGTCGCTGGTCAGCGAGGAGGTGCTCTCAAAAACAAAGATTATCGATCTGAGCGCCGATTTCCGCCTGAAAGACGCTGCCGTCTATGAGGAGTGGTACAAGATCCGGCACGCTTCTCCTCAGTTCCTCGGCGAGGCGGTGTACGGACTGCCGGAGATCCGCCGTGAAGAGATCGCCGCCGCCAGGCTGATCGCCAATCCGGGCTGTTATCCTACCTGCTCGATCCTGGCCATTTATCCGCTGGCGAAAGAGGGACTGATCGACGCGGACACATTGATTATCGACGCCAAGTCCGGCGTTTCCGGCGCGGGCCGCGGGGCGAAAGTGGACAATCTGTTCTGCGAGGTCAATGAAAACTGCAAGGCATACGGCGTGGCGGGCCACCGTCATACGCCGGAGATCGAGGAGCAGATCGGGTACGCGGCGGGCAGGCCGGTGACGCTAAGCTTTACGCCCCATCTGATTCCGATGAACCGGGGCATCCTGATTACGGCCTATGCGAAGCTGAACCGGGACCTTTCCTATGAAGAGCTGAAAGAGGTTTACGACCGGTATTACGGCGGGGAGCGTTTCGTCCGCGTGCTGCCGAAAGATGTCTGCCCCCAGACGCGCTGGGTGGAGGGCAGCAATTACGTGGACGTGAATTTTAAGATTGACAAACGCACGGGACGTGTTATCATGATGGGAGCCATGGACAATCTGGTCAAGGGCGCGGCGGGACAGGCCGTGCAGAATATGAACCTGCTGTTCGGGCTGCCGGAAGATGCGGGACTCAGGCAGGCGCCGGTGTTCCCGTAGAGGGTGAGTGAGGGACCGGATGGACGGGCACACGGGCGGAGTGGACGGTATTTTGGCATGGGCCGGGCGGCGGGATGTCGGACTGAGTTTTTGGTGTGGCGGGCCAGATGTGGGACTGAATTTTTGGTGCGTCAGGCGAGATGTCGGATTGAGTCTTTTGCGCGTCGGGCCGGATGTTGGACTGAGTTTTTTGACGCGTAAGGCCGGGCGTTGGACCGGCGTGAGGCGGGATGTCGGACTGAGTTTTTAGCGCATCGGGCCAGACGCCGGACCGTGTTTTATGGAGCGCCGGACGGAGCGGAATGAGACGAGCGGAAAAGAAAGCGGCAGGATAGAGTATGGCAGGGACCATGAGCATCATCATCCGCGAGATGACGATGGAAGATTATGACAAAGTTTATGCCCTGTGGACAGGGATCCAGGGCTTCGGGATCCGGAGCATCGACGATTCCCGCGAGGGCGTGGAGCGTTTTATCAGGCGGAACCCCACGACCAGCGTGGTGGCGGAGCAGAACGGCCGCATCGTCGGCTCGATCATGTGCGGCCACGACGGGCGGACGGCCTGCTTTTATCATGTGTGCGTGGAGAAAAGCTACCGCCAGCACGGCGTCGGCTACAAGATGGTCCGGTACGCGGTGCAGGCGCTGAAAGCCGAGGGCATCAGCAAGGTGACGCTGATCGCCTTTAAACGGAACGAGATCGGCAACGCGTTCTGGCGTTCCCTGGGCTGGACCGAGCGGGAGGACGTCAACGTCTACGATCTGGTGCTGAACGAGGAAAATATCACGCGGTTCGTGGATTGAGAGGACGGAAAGATGGTCATTGAGGGAAATCCGAAAGAACTGCAGGCGATGGCGGAGTTCCATAAGGGGAACCGCCGGGAAGGACTGCGGCTGCAGGAGGAATTTGCGGCGGAGTTTCGGGAGGAATACAGGGACAAGGACCACTGCCCCTGTCAAAAAGTCTGCCGTTATCATGGAAACTGCAAGGAATGTGTCGCGATCCACCGGGCGCACCAGGAGCATGTGCCCAACTGTATGCGGCCGATGCTCAACGCGAAGATCCGGCTGCTGTCGGAGCTGACGGAGCACACGGTCGCAAATGAGATCGAGCCGCCCAAGGAAGTCCTGCGCGGGGAACCGCGGCAGGGGTGACAAAGGAAAGTACGGTGGCACGGGAGCGCAGGATAAAAAATGTTTGGACAGAAGAGTAAGGCAAGCGTGTGACAAAAGGGAATACGGCGGCACCGGATCACAGGAAACAGCGCAGAATGGAAAGCGTGGAATAAACGGCGCGTGATAGAAAGCGTGGAATAAACGGCGCGTGATAGAAAGCGTGGAATAAACGGTGTAGGATAGAGGGCGCGGGATAGAAAGCGCGGGACAAAATTCGCATGATAAAAAGTGCGAAAAAAACAGAAGTGCGAAAGGACAGGACAGATATGGCAGATTTGACTTACATAGAGGGCGGCGTGACGGCTGCGAAAGGATTCCGGTCGGCTTCGGCGGCCGCGGGCATCAAATATAAGGACCGGCCGGACATGGCCATGATCTACAGCGAGAAGCCCTGCGCGGCGGCGGGCACATTTACGACGAACATCGTGAAAGCGGCCCCGGTCAAATGGGACCAGGAGATCGTTTACCACGCCCCGGCGGCCCAGGTGGTCGTCATCAACGCAGGTATTGCCAACGCCTGTACCGGTGCCGAGGGCTACGGCTACTGCCGGGTGACGGCGGACGCGGCGGCGGAGATCCTGGGGATCCCGGCGGATTCGGTATTGGTGGCTTCCACTGGCGTGATCGGGATGCAGCTGCCGGTCGACCGGATCGTAAACGGCGTGAAACAGATGGTCCCGCGGCTGGACGGCAGCCTGGAGAGCGGTACGGCTTCCGCGAAAGCCATTATGACCACGGATACGAAGAAGAAAGAGGCGGCGGTCCAGGTAGAGCTGGGCGGAGCGGTCGTGACCATCGGCGGCATGTGCAAGGGCTCCGGCATGATCCATCCGAATATGTGTACGATGCTCTGCTTTGTGACGACGGACGCGGCGATCTCCAAGGAACTGCTGCAGGAAGCGCTGAGCGAGGATATTCAGGACACCTACAATATGGTTTCCGTGGACGGCGATACTTCCACCAACGATACGGTGCTGCTGCTGGCCAACGGGATGGCGGGCAATGCGCCGATTACGGAAAAAGGCGCGGATTACGAAGCTTTTAAGGCGGCGCTTCATTATGTCAATGAGACGCTGGCGAAAAAGATCGCCGGGGACGGAGAGGGCTGCACGGCCCTGTTTGAGGTAAAGATCGTCGGCGCGGAAACGAAAGAGCAGGCGGTGACCCTGGCGAAGTCGGTGATCACATCTAACCTGACGAAAGCGGCGATCTTTGGCCACGACGCCAACTGGGGACGTATCCTCTGCGCCATGGGCTATTCGGGCGCACAGTTCGACCCGGAGAGGGTGGACCTGTTTTTTGAGAGCGCGGCCGGGCGGCTGCAGATCATCGCGGACGGCGTTGCGACCGGCTACAGCGAGGAGGAGGCCACGAAGATCCTGTCGGAGCCGGAGGTGACGGCGATCGCGGATATCAAGATGGGAGACGCGTCGGCCACGGCCTGGGGCTGCGATCTGACCTTTGATTATGTGAAGATCAATGCGGACTACCGGTCGTAAAACGGAGCGGTTTGGGAGTCAGGATAGGAAAATCGTCGGCAGTCGGTCAGAGCTGCGATTGGACCTTTGATTATGTGAAGATCGACGCGGACCACCGGTCGTAAAGAGCAGGACGGTTTGGGAATGGAGAGAAGATCTTTTATCCGGTAAGTAATTCGCCTTTCGCTTTTTGCTTGTCCGGCCACCGGTCTGGCATAAGAGAAGCGGCCGCCGCGAGGATATAGTTTTGAACGGGAGACACCGGAGCCGGAAAAGATGCAGTTCTGCCAAACAGGCCGAGATTCCGGGCGGGATCTTCGATCATTTCAGAAATATAAACACAAGCAGGGACTCATTATAACAGGTTACACAGAAAGAGGTTACAGGGTTATGGACCAGAATATTATGCAGAAAGCGGCGGTGCTGATCGAAGCGCTGCCTTATATACAGCGGTTCAACCGCAAGATCATCGTGATCAAGTACGGCGGCAGCGCCATGATCGACGAGGAGCTGAAACACAGTGTGATCCAGGACGCGGTGCTCTTGAAGCTGGTCGGCTTCAAGCCCATCATCGTCCACGGCGGCGGCAAGGAGATCAGCAAATGGGTCGGCAAGGTAGGCATGGAGCCGCATTTTGTCAACGGCCTGCGGGTCACCGACGAAGCGACCATGGAGATCGCCGAGATGGTACTGAACAAAGTGAATAAGAGCCTGGTGCAGATGGTCAACGAGCTGGGCGTCAAGGCGGTGGGCATCAGCGGCAAGGACGGAATGATGCTGAAATGTGAGAAGAAATATTCCGGCGGGCAGGATATCGGTTTTGTGGGCGATATTAAGGAAGTGAATCCGAAAGTGATCTACGACTTGCTGGAAAAGGATTTCCTGCCGATCATCTGTCCCATCGGTTTTGACGACCATTTCCTCAGCTACAACATCAACGCCGACGACGCGGCCTGCGCCATCGCCAAGGCGGTGAAAGCGGAGAAGCTGGCGTTTCTGACAGACGTGGAGGGGCTGTACCGGGATTTCAATGATAAGAGCACCCTGATCTCGGAGCTTTTGGTGGACGACGCCCAGAAATTTGTGGACAGCGGCGCTTTGGGCGGCGGGATGCTGCCGAAGCTGCAGAACTGCGTGGACGCGATCCGCGAGGGCGTGTCGCGGGTCCATATCCTGGACGGACGGATCCCCCACTGCCTGCTCTTGGAGATCTTTACGAACAAGGGCATCGGCACCGCGATCCTGAATTCCCGGGAAGAGCGGTATTACCATGCGGAGGAGCCGCAGGTGGAAAACGGGACGGCTGCGGGGAAAGACTCGAACGCTTAATTGGGAAAAGAAGCGGCCGGCTTTATTGGTATTTTTATCGAAAAAACGGGAGGGAGAATCATCATGAGCGCAGCGTCGGAAAAGAATGCGGCTATCAGCCGGGCGGAACAGATCCTGTATAAAACATACAACCGTTTTCCGGTCATTTTTGATCATGGAAAGGGCGTGCATCTGTACGATACCGAGGGAAATGAATATCTGGATTTCGGGGCCGGGATCGCGGTCGTGGGCCTGGGCTACAGTGATCCGGAATACACGGCCGCTCTGGAGGTGCAGGCGGGGAAGCTTCTGCATATTTCCAATCTGTTTTATAATCAGCCGGCCATCGACGCCGGCGAAAAGCTGCTGAAAGTGTCGCAGATGGACCGGGTGTTCTTCACTAACAGCGGCACTGAGGCCATCGAAGGAGCCTTAAAGATCGCCAAGCGCTACGCCTACAACCGGGACGGCCACGGCGGCCATGAGATCATTGCGATGAAGCATTCGTTCCACGGCAGGAGCCTGGGCGCCCTGTCCGTGACCGGCAACGACCACTATCAGGAGCCGTTCGCGCCGCTGCTGCCTGGAATTCGATTTGCTCAGTTCAACGATCTGGACAGCGTGAAAGCGCTGGTCAATGAGAAGACCTGCGCCGTGATCATGGAGACGATCCAGGGCGAGGGCGGCATCTATCCGGCTGAGAAAGAGTTCCTGCAGGGTGTGCGGGAGCTTTGCGACGAACATGACATGCTGCTGATCCTGGACGAGATCCAGTGCGGCATGGGCAGGAGCGGAGATATGTTCGCGTGGCAGGGCTACGGCGTGAAGCCGGACGTGATGACCGTCGCCAAGGCGCTGGGGAACGGCGTGCCCATCGGCGCGTTTCTGGCCTGCGGTGCGGCGGCTACGGCCATGGTTCCCGGCGATCACGGTACGACCTACGGCGGCAATCCTTTTGTCTGCGCGGCGGCGGACAAAGTGCTGGAGATCTTCGAGAACCGGGACATCGTGGATCATGTGCGCCGGATCGGCGGGTATCTCTGGGACCGGCTGGAGGAGCTGAAAGAGAGGCATGACTGCATTGCGGACCACCGCGGCAGGGGACTGATCCAGGGACTGGAGTTTCACGGCCCCGTAAACGGGA
>CANQYH010000107.1 GCA_947628025.1 uncultured Lachnospiraceae bacterium
GCACCTCAAAGACCAACGGGGAGATCCTCGACGAACTTCTGAACCGCTGGGAGGAAATGGGCTACCGCTTCGCCTCGCTGGATGAGCTGGCGGCAAGCGAATGACGGAGCCGCCGCGGCGTTTTCCAAAAACAGGCCGCCTACATTCTCTTCATATTGATATATTTCTGCGGAGTTACGCCCACATACTTCACGAACGCTCTCCGGAACGAAGTCTCATAACCGCACTGACGGGCCACATGGATCATATCATAGTCGCCCTCGTCGATGCGGTTTTTCGCCGTCTCCACCCGCAGCATCTGCAGGTAATCGACGAAATTCATATTGACGGTCTCTTTAAAGATTTTCGATACCATGGGTCTGGAGATGCCGAAATGATCCGCGATCTCCTGCTGGGACAAAGACAACGACGTAAAATGTTCCTCCACATAGCGGACCAGCCGGCCGCCGACCGTCACGAACCGGTTCCGGCCGTTATAGGCCTCTTCGATCTGCCGCAGCCGCCGTTTCAGCAATTCCCACAATTCCTCCGTGTCGCCCGCGTCGATCAGGCGCTGCCGCTCCGACATGCTCCCGTTCCACTCCAGCTCAAAATCCAGAGCGTACCGGTACAATGTCTCGTAGATCACCCCGGTCACCTTATGTTCCATCTCCGGCGGGACTCCCATACGGCGGTTTTCCTCTTTCACCTCGCCGATCACCTGCTCTACCTCCGCGAAATTGCCCCCCCGCAGGCTCTTGATCAGTTTCAGTTCCATGTCAAACGGATAATAATAGGCGGTCCCGATCTCCTCCAGCCGGTCCCCGTTCATCTGTTCTTTTACCTCCCGGTAGGAACGGTGGATCCCTTTAAAGCCCTCGTGGACGCCTCCGGCGAAGAGCCGCGCTTCCGAGGTCCCGGACCTTTCGTCCGCCGTCCTGCGGATACGGTCCGCCTGCTCCGACAGCTTCTGCGCGCCGCCCTCCGCCGCCAGGATCAAAAGCATACGTCCCTCCATAAACGAGGTCAGGACAATGATCCCCTCCCGGTAACATTCCACCTGCAGCTTCAGCACATATTCCGTAAATTCTTTATACTCCTCGCTGTCGGGCCGGACGCCGGAGAAAGCCATGACCTGGTAGCTCATATCCTGCTTTAGCTCCGTATGGAATTTCTGAACGTATTCATCCACATTTTCCTCGTCGAACGTGCCGTTTAAGAGACTGGCGTAAAAACTGTCCTGACCGATCCGGTAATACTGGTTGGCCAGCTCCTCCATGCCCTCTTTCTGGTTCCGCATGTCGACGAACACATTCTCTACTTCCCGCAGGCCCCAGAACCGCTCCCGGACATTCATGCCCAGCCGTTCCATCAAAACCGCCACGGGCCGGTAAGTCAGCCTGCACAGCAGATAAGCCAGGAGCACCACCGCGGCGGCATACAGAAAGAGCCCCAGGACAAGGATGCTCAGATTTCTGAAAGGATCCGGATAGGAACTCATCCTGACGGAAAACAGATACTCCCACTGATACAGCGCGGAATGGATCACGATATCGACGGTATCCCCCTCCGCCAGGTCCCGGGACTGGTACTCATAGATCACCTGGTCTCCCTGGCGGATCTGGAAGCGTTTCGAATAGACCAGGTTGGCCCCGAGGAATTTGTTGAACTGCTGCTCGTCCACCAGCACAAAAAGCACCATCCTGGACGCCTCGTCGTAGTCGATCTGCCGCAGGATGCAGAAATCCCAGCCGTTCGTTTCCCTGTCCCCGGGCGAAAACAGGACCTGCGAATTGTACTTGTCTTTCAGTTCCTCCTGGATCCGGCCCAGCAGGTCCTGCTCCAGGCCGACCGACCGGAAATAGCTCTCGCAGCTGCGCAGATCTTTCCGGTCCACGGCCAGATTCTGCCGGGGAAGCAGTATGGCCGTCGAGCGGGCGATCCGCAGCACGTCGTTAAACACGCCCAGTTCCCGGTAGATCGCTTTCCGGTCAAAATAATCCAGTTTCTCATGCATGATCTCCGACTCGGAGGACAGGTAAGGGGACCAGCTGGCGGAATCTACGCAGATGGCCACCAGCTCGATCGTACTGAACCGGTCGTCGATGGACTGGGCCATCAGCTGGGCAGACGCCTGTATCTCTTTCATCTCCTCCGCTTTTCTCCGTTCCTCTCCCCGGTACAGAAAAAAAAGACAAAGACCCAGCAGGATCACGGCGGAGCCAAACATGTAGATCAAAAACGTATCTCTGAAAAACCGGTCTTTCCAATATCTCTGCATGATTCCCTTCGCTTTCTTTTGTCGGCTGCTGAGCCTCTTCGCTTTCTTTCCCGGACCCGAAACACGGCGGACGCAGCTTTTTAGCCGCCTCCGCCGGTCGTCCCGTTCACAGAGCGTTTCCCGATATGGTTCCTATGGGTTCCGGATCATTTACTGTTTCGCACGGTCATAGCGGGCCTGCGTGATCTGAATCAGCTCGTCCAGTCCCAGCTTCTGCATATCCGCGATGTAGCTGTCCCAGTCGTCCATGGACTGCTCTCCCATAATCAGCTTGGTCAGAAGTTCGGAATAATACGTATCCAAATCTGCCTTGATATCGGCGCTTCTCTGGGTCTCCTCGTCGGTAGCGGCCAGAAGCCTGCTGCTCGGACTCAATCTCGTCAGTTCATACTTGCCGGGATTCTCAAATACCTCCCGGATAGCGGCCGCTTTCGCGAAAAATCCGCCCGATTCGATGCGGGACAGCTCCAGGTTCCGGTCCACATACTCCATTCTCGGCAAGCCGCCGGCGTAGGTCCAAAGGGCCGCGCCTTTATATACGATCTTCACTTCGTCGTTATCGCTGCCCGCATACGCGATCATGCTTCCGTCTTCCACATCAAAGGAAAAGCCCTCGATGCCGAACTCCGTCAGCGTACTGTACTCCTCGCTGGAAAGATAATCCAGCAGCCGGCCGACCGCCGCCTGGTTCGCCTGGGTGGTAAAGCCATACTCGACGCTGCTGCTCTTATTCACGCCGTCCTGGATCGCCAGCACCGGTTTCACGCCGTCTTGAGGATCGCAGGAAATGCCCACATATTCCGCCCCTGCTTCTCCCTCCGGGATGATGACGCCGACTTCGTCGCCGAGGCCCGCCCAATACGTTGCGATCAGACCCAGACGGTTCTCGATCTTCGCCTCCGAACCGCCCTCAGACATATCCAAAAGCCCCGCGTCGTAGAGGCGTTTCATAAACAGGATATAATCTTTCACGCCGGCCTGGTACCAGGGAGACGTGACGACGTCGGAATCGTAACCGTCAAAGCAGACCAGATCGGTGCCCAGACCGAACATCTGCGCGATGCCGTTGCTGAATCCGCTCAGAGAGACCCGGACGACCTCGTCGGGCAGCCCGTTTGTATTCACATCCTGGGTCTGGAATGCCTGCAGCGCGTCGAACAGTTCATCCGTCGTCTTCGGCATCGGCAGGTTCAGCTTATCCAGCCAGTCTTTGCGGATCGAAGCCGAACGGATACTGCCCCACGGCTGGCCCTTATAATCGCCGATGGTCAGCGGACCGATCCAGTAGACGTTGCCGTCCTCCAAAGCGTTAAGATTTTCCACCGCGCCATATCCGGTGGTGAAGAATTCCTTGGTCGTATCCTGCGAATACTGCTCCCAGATCTGATTGATGGGAGCCAGGATCCCCTGCTTGACCAGGTTCAGACGCGTCTTACTGTCCACGTCCTGAAGATTGATCATATCGCAGTTGAGACCCGCCGCGATCTGGGTCTGCACCACGGTCGCATACTGATCCGATGCGATCAGGTCCATCTCCAATTTGATCCCGTGCTCCAGCAGATCATCTGTCAGACGCTGCCAGAGCGTGCTGCCCCCGTTGATCCAATCCGACAGGTACACGATCTTTCCGTCGTCAAGCGTAGACGACTGGTCGACCGCCAGGATACGGATCACGTCCGGCTCGGCCGTCGCAGCCGCGCCGGCGCCGCCTGCCGCCTGTGTCCCGCCCGCGGCCGTTGTCTGAGCCGCCGCGGCCGCTGTTGTCGCCGCCGTCGTGGAATTCCCCGCATTCCCGTCTGAACCGCAGGCCGCCAGCCCCATCGTCATCGCCGCCGCCAGTATAACAGCCAAAACCTTTTCCTTTTTCATAGTATCCCCTCCTATAATTTAATCATATATTGTTTTTTCATAAATAACCAGACATAATCTTTCATAAAAGCACGATTTTTTTCATTCTTTGAGGGATCCCAAAACCATTCCCTTTACAAAATACCGCTGAAAGAACGGATAGGTCGCCAGCACCGGAAGCGATGTGAAAATGATCATCGCGTACTGGAGCTGGGCGTTGCTCAGGGCTCTGAGCGCCGCTTCTCTGGCCGCCTCCGGATCCATTACCTGGGAAAGCGTCTGCGAGGACGTCACCAGGACCCGTCTCAGAAAGAGCTGCAGAGGCTGCCATTCCGTGTGGGGCAGATAGATCATCGCGCTGAACCAGCTGTTCCAGGTACCGACGATGGTATACACCGCGACCACCGCGAAGATCGGCTTGCCCAGAGGCAGGAACACGTTGGTCAGCACCTGGATCACGCCTGCCCCGTCGATCCTGGCCGCGTCCACCAGCGAGTCCGGGATGGTCCGGAAGAAAGACCGGATCAAAATGATGTCCCAGATGGAAAACGCCGCCGGTATGATCTGCGAGAGCGTGCTGTCGTAAAGGCCCATCTTCAGGATCAGCAGGAAACGCGGGATCATCCCGCCCGAAAAATACATGGGGATCAGCAGGAACATGGTCAGATATTTCCTGCCGAGCAGGTTTTTATTGCTCAGCCCGTACGCCACCAGCGTGCAGGTCGTCACCACCAGGACCGTGTTGCAGACTACGTAAAGGAACGTATTCGCATAGGCCCTCCAGATCTTCGTATCTTTCAGCAGGAGCTGATAGGCCGCCAGATTAAAGCCCTTGGGCCAGACGTACACTTTCATGCTGGCCGCGTACTGCGGTTCGCTCAGCGACAGGATCAGCACATAATACATCGGATACAGCGCGATAAACGCCGTCAGGCCCGCCAATATGTATAAAAGCACCGTGATCGCGGGATTGCCCTCCCGGACCTTGTTTTTGTTTTTTTTCATCCCATATCCCCCTCGTATTCTACCATAATCCTACGTCCGCCAGCCGGTTGCTGACTTTATTTGCCAGATACGTAAGGGTAAACGCGATGATGGAAGTAAATATCCCCGCGGCCGTCGTATAACTGTACTGTCCCTCCAGGATCCCCAGCCGGTAGGTATAGGTCCCGATCACGTCCGCCACGTCGTAAGTCGCCGGCAGATAATACAGAAGAATAAAATCCGAATTGACCGACAGGATGTGGCCGACGGTAGTGATCAGTTTGATCGCGATGACCGGCTTGATCCCCGGCAGCGTAATGTGCCAGGCCTGCTGCCAGCGGTTGGCCCCGTCCAGTTTGGCCGCCTCGTAAAGTCCCGGATCGATGGCCGATATGACGGAGCAGTACAGGATGCTCCCGAAACCGAAGCCTTTCCATACGTTGGTAAACGTGTAGACCCAGGGGAACGCGGCCGAATTCACGCGCCAGTTCTGCCTGGGCAGGCCCAGAAATGTCAGAAAATTCGTGAGCATTCCGTTCACATCCACAAACGAGATCACCATGCCTGCCACGACGACCATCGAGATAAAGTGCGGCATATAGCTGATGGTCTGGACCGCTTTCTTAAACCGGACGTGCCGGATCTGGTCCAGCAGCAGCGCGAACAAAATCGGCGCGGTAAATCCAAAGACCAGCTCCATAAGGCTCAGCGTTATCGTATTTTTCAGCAGGCGCCGGAAATAATAGCCTCCGACAAACTGCTTGAACCATTTAAGCCCTACCCATTTCACGCCGCTCCCTAAAAACGACGACCCCGGCACATAGTCCTGAAACGCGATGACCACTCCGTACATCGGCAGATAACAGAACGTAAAGATCAGGATCAGCGTCGGCAGCATCAGCGCGTAGATCTGGATGTTTTCCTTTATGATCCCTCTTCCGTAGTGTTTTCGTTTGATCTGGTTTTTCACCTCCTTTTCTCCATTCCCGATCTTTTTCCTGCGAAGCATTCAAAATACCTCCTTTCCCTCATTTTGCTTCTCTCCTCTTCACGCCGCGCCTCGCGCAGCCGGGCCGCAGCGGTCCGAGATGATGCTTTCAGTATAATGTCCCGGAAATCCGAAATTCAATTCCCAGAATGTTCTGAAAGAATCAAAATGTTCTGAATCGTCGTGCAGCTCCTGCGTTCCGGCCTGCAGGCGCTGTTTTCCGCTCCCCGTCCGTTCCCCTCTCCTTTCCCTCTGTTTGTCCGGCTTTCCAGCGTCCCGGTCCGTCCGACCCTGTTCCGCCGTCAGATATATCCTCGTTTTATCGCGATAAATTCAGTATATGCTCCCATTATTCGCACTTTCAACTAACAAAATGTTCTGAGAGATACAAAATGTTCCTTTTTCACGAAAAGAGCGTCTTTTTTGTTCTGTCAGAAATGTATTTGTTCTGCGCGGCTTTCCCGGCGCGCGGCCGCAAAACCAAAAAGACCGCCGCGGGCGCGTATCTTCGGCGCGTCCGCGGCGGTCTCCCCGCCATTCGTTCCTTTTTATTTTTCAAAAGCCCCGGTCCTCACGGCAAAGAACTCCCGGTTCTCGAACTCATGCCCCGTTTTCCCGGCTATCTTCCGAGTGCCCGGATCCTGCCGATCGCTTCCTGCGTGTTCTCGTAATTGCCAAACGCGGTCAGCCGGAAATATCCCTCCCCGCTGGGGCCGAACCCGCTGCCCGGCGTTCCGACCACATGGGCCGTCTCCAGCAGATAGTCGAAGAAATCCCAGGAGGTCATGCCCGACGGCACGCGCAGCCAGATATACGGAGCGTCGACGCCGCCGTACACCTCGTAGCCCGCTTCTTTCAGCCCCTCGTAGATCACTTTCGCATTGCGCATGTAGTAGGCCACCTGGTCCCTGATCTGGGCCCTGCCCTCCTCCGAATACACGGCCGTCGCCGCTTTCTGTACGATATAGGGCGCGCCGTTGAATTTGGTCCCGTGTCTCCGTGCCCAGAGGCTGTGGGCCGACGCCCCGCCGCTCTTTAAGTCTTTCGGGACCACCGTAAAGCCCAGACGCACGCCGGTAAAGCCCGCGTTCTTCGAGAAAGAACGGAACTCGATGGCGCAGCTCCGGGCCCCGTCGATCTCAAAGATGCTGTGGGGCACCTCGTCCCGGCTGATATAGGCCTCGTAGGCGGCGTCATAGAGGATCACCGCGCCCACCGAATTGGCGTAATCGACCCAGACTTTCAGCTGGTCCCTCGTCAGGGCCGTCCCCGTCGGGTTGTTGGGGACGCACAGATAGATCAGATCCGGCGTCTCCTGGGGAAGCTGCGGCACGAAACCGTTCTCCGCCGTGCAGGGCATGTAGATTACGCGGCTCCAGGTCCCGGTCTGCGCGTCGTACTCCCCGGTCCGCCCGGCCATGACGTTGGAATCCACATAGACCGGATAGACGGGGTCGCAGACCGCGATCCGGCTCTCCGGCGCAAAGATCTCCTGGATGTTGCCGCAGTCGCTCTTCGCCCCGTCGGAAATAAAGATCTCGTCGGCCTCGATCCGGCAGCCCCGGTCCTGATAGTCGGCTTTCGCAATGGTCTCCCGCAGAAACGCGTAGCCCAGATCCGGGGCATAGCCGTGGAACGTCTCGGCATGGCCCATTTCCTCCACCGCTTCATGGAGCGCCTTGATGATCGCCGGCGCCAGGGGCTGTGTCACGTCGCCGATGCCCAGGCGGATCACTTTCTCCTCCGGATGGGCCGCCGAATAAGCCGCGACTTTCTTCCCGATCGTGGAAAACAGGTAGCTGCCCGGCAGCTTCAGATAGTTCTCATTCAGTTGAAACATGGTTCCATTCCTCCGTATTCTATGAAACTAAACGCCCGGGATCCTCTGTCTTTCTTTCAGGCGGTTCCGGGACGCCTTTTTCCGGTTATATAAATTTTCTTATTTTTTGGAAACTACCGGCTCAGAGATCGATCTCCCCGCGGAATACCTCCACCGCCCCGCCGGTCATGAACGCGTGGCCGCTTTCCCGGTCGAAGCGGATCCGAAGCGTCCCGCCCAGCAGCTTTACCTCCACCTCGTCCTCCGTATATCCCATCCAGATACAGGCCGCGGCGCTGGCCGTCGCCCCGGTCCCGCAGGCCAGCGTCTCGCCGCTGCCGCGCTCCCATACCCGCATCCGGATATGGCTCCGGTCGACCAGCTCCACAAATTCCGAATTGACGCGGCCCGGAAAACGGGGATGATTCTCATAGGCCGGACCGATCTTTTTCAGGTCCAGCGAATCGACCCCGGACACCAGATACACCGCGTGAGGATTGCCCGTGGACACGCCTACGAACTCCTGCTGCCGCCCGTCCACGAAGATCCGCTCCGGCAGTTCCGAAGTCAGCCTCGGCGTCCCCATATCCACCGTGGCCGCGTCCACTTTCCCGTCCCGGACCGAAAGCGTAAGCGTCTTGATCCCGGCCAGCGTCTCCACGGTCAGCGTCTCTTTCCGCGCGATCCCGCTCTCGTATGCGTATTTCCCTACGCAGCGGATCGCGTTCCCGCACATCTCCCCCTCGGAACCGTCGGCGTTGAACATCCGCATCCGGCAGTCGGCAGTCTCCGACGGGCAGATCAGGACCAGTCCGTCGGAACCTACCCCGTAATGCCGGTCGCTGACTTTCACCGCCGCGGCCGCCGGGTCCGTCACCGTCTCCCGAAAACAGTCCACATAGACGTAATCGTTGCCCGCGCCGTGCATTTTTATGAATTTCATGAAATCCTCCCTTTTCCGATTCAGTCTTTCCGGATTATCTTTCCGGCCGGCATTGCCGCGCCGCATCCGGGGGACTCGCCTTTCTACCCGATCAGCCGGATCAGCTTCTGCGCCGTCTCCACCAGGCTGCTGCCGCTCTCCATGCTGTACTTCTGGATATAGCGGTGCGCCTCGTTCTCCGTCATGCCGTTGCGTTCCATCAAAAGCTCTTTCGCCTGCCGGATATAGGCCTTATCTTCCTCGCTGCGCCCCGCGGGCTTCTGCCTCTGTATCTTCCTCCTGCGAACCTGCTCCTGGTCCATCCGTTCCAAGGCCTCGATCAGATCCTGCACCATCAGCGGGATCGGGAGCCATGTAACTCCCTCCGGCGCCACACCCCCCATTTTCCGGGCGGAAGCCACCAAAAGTATCTCAAATTCCGGCGGAATCAGCTCTTTCAGTTCGCTGTAAAGCATATCGTCGAACCGGTAGC
>CANQYH010000108.1 GCA_947628025.1 uncultured Lachnospiraceae bacterium
CGACTGTATGATGAACCTGCCGCTGCTTTACTGGGCCAGCGAGGAGACAGGGGATCCCCGGTTCCGTCAGACGGCGGAGCTGCACGCCGCTACGGCCATGAACAGCTTTGTCCGCGGCGACGGCTCGGTCAACCATATTGTAGAATTCGATATAGAGAACGGCGGCGTGGTGCGCAGCTACGGCGGCCAGGGGTACGGAGAGGGTTCCTCTTGGACCCGCGGACAGGCCTGGGGGCTATATGGCTTTACGCTCAGCTATCTGCATACGGAGAATCCCGCTTACCTGGATACGGCGGAGCGGATCGCCAACTATTTCATCGCGAACATCCCTGAGAACGGGCTGATCCCGGTGGATTTCCGGCAGCCGGAGGACGTGGCCTGGGAGGATTCCACGGCGGCCGCGATCGCCGCGTGCGGCCTGATCGAGCTGGCGAAGCTTCGCGAGGGACGGCAGGGACGGGTCTATCTGGACGCGGCGCTTCGGATGCTGCGGGCGCTGGAGAAAAACAGCTGCAACTGGAATACGGAGGAGGACCCGCTGTTAGTGAAATGCACGGCGGCTTATCACGATGAGAAGCACGAGTTCCCGATCATATACGGGGATTATTTCTTCCTGGAAGCGCTTCTGAAGCTGACCGGGAACGAGACGCTGTTTATCTGGTAGAGGAAAGCCGGCGTCCCGGCGGAAGACGGCGAGGTATGGCGGGATCCGGCGGCCGGGGCGCGGTTGGGTCTATACGATTAAATAAATTTGTCTGGAATTTGAAAAATACAGAGATCTGAGAAAGGAACGGAGGTATTATTATGGAACTGAAAGGAAAAAAGATCGTCTTTCTGGGCGACAGTATCACGGAGGGTCACGGTACCTCGTCGGTGGAGCACACATTCTGGAATGAACTGGCGCGGCGCACCGGGGCGGAATGTTACGGCTACGGGATCGGCGGCACCCGCATCGCGAAGCAGATCGGCGCGCCGTCCCCCAATCCGCGGCATGATCTGTATTTTGGGTCCCGCGTGGAAGAGATGCGCCCGGACGCGGATGTAGTCGTGGTGTTCGGCGGCACCAACGATTTCGGCCACGGGGACGCGCCGCTGGGAGATATGGAGGACCGGGACGAGGATACGTTTTACGGGGCGTTCCATGTGCTGCTGACGAAGCTGATCGAAAAGTACCCGGAGGCCCAGATTGTGGTCATGACGCCGCTCCACCGCGTAAGCGAGGCGGACACGAAGCGTTCCGAACGGGGGATCCGGCGCGTGGGCAGCCTGGAGACCTATGTGGACGCGATCCGGCAGGTGGCCGCGTTTTACGGCGTGCCGGTACTGGATCTGTTTAGGACCAGCGGGATCCAGCCGCGGGTGCCGGTGCTGCGGGAAAAATATATGCCGGACGGGCTGCATCCCAACGACGCCGGGCATGTGAGGATCGCGGAGAAGCTGATCGGATTTCTGGGAACGCTTTAAACGGGACGAGCGGAAACAGGAAGGTTCCGGCAGCCGGCAAAAGCCGCTGACAGGTCTTCATAAAAAATTCATATTTATTTAGCACTCGACCCTTGACAGTGCTAACAAATAGTGGTATAACATATCATGGATTTGGAAAGAAAACCAATTTTTCATCAAGGAGGAAATAGATATGAAGCTGACACCATTATTTGACAGAGTCGTGCTGAAGCAGCTGGTCGCCGAAGAGACCACCAAGTCCGGCATCGTGCTTCCGGGACAGGCGAAAGAGAAACCGCAGCAGGCGGAGGTCGTAGCGGTAGGTCCGGGCGGCGTCGTGGACGGCAAGGAAGTCACCATGCAGGTAAAGGTTGGAGATAAGGTGATTTACTCCAAGTATTCCGGCACGGATGTGGAAGTAGATGACGAAAAATTTGTGGTTGTAAAGCAGAACGATATCCTGGCTGTCATCGAGTAAGCCGGGCATTATATAGAAGACTGGAGGAATGTAATCATGGCAAAGGAAATTAAATTCGGCGTAGATGCGAGAAAAGCGTTAGAGTCCGGCGTAAATCAGCTGGCAGATACCGTCCGCGTGACCTTGGGTCCGAAAGGACGCAATGTGGTTCTGGACAAATCATTCGGCGCGCCGCTGATCACCAATGACGGCGTGACCATCGCGAAAGAGATCGAGCTGGCGGACGCGTTTGAGAATATGGGCGCGCAGCTGGTGAAAGAGGTCGCTACGAAGACCAACGACGTGGCCGGCGACGGCACCACGACCGCGACGGTCCTGGCGCAGGCGATGATCAACGAGGGCATGAAGAACCTGGCCGCGGGAGCGAACCCCATCGTTCTCCGCAAGGGCATGAAGAAAGCGACGGACGCGGCTGTGGAGGCGATCGCCGAGATGAGCCAGCCGATCAACGGCAAGGACCAGATCGCGAGAGTAGCTGCGATCTCCGCTTCCAGCGACGAAGTGGGCGAGATGGTAGCCGACGCGATGGAGAAAGTTTCCAACGACGGCGTGATCACCATCGAGGAGTCCAAGACCATGAAGACCGAGCTGGATCTGGTAGAGGGCATGCAGTTTGACCGCGGCTATGTTTCCGCTTATATGTGCACCGATATGGATAAGATGGAGGCTGTCCTTGACAATCCCTATATCCTGATCACCGACAAGAAGATCTCCAACATCCAGGAGATTCTGCCGCTGCTGGAGCAGATCGTACAGTCCGGTTCGAGACTGCTGATCATTGCCGAGGACGTGGAGGGCGAGGCCCTGACCACCCTGATCGTCAACAAGCTGCGCGGCACGTTCAACGTAGTGGCTGTGAAAGCTCCGGGTTACGGCGACCGGAGAAAAGAGATGCTCAAGGATATCGCGATCCTGACCGGCGGCCAGGTGATCTCCGAGGAGCTGGGTCTGGACCTGAAAGAGGCTACGCTGGCGGATCTGGGCCGCGCGAAGTCCGTAAAGGTTCAGAAAGAGAACACGGTGATCGTGGACGGCGAGGGCGACAAAGCGGAGATCGCGTCCAGAGTGGCGCAGATCCGTGCGCAGATCGAGGAGACCACGTCTGACTTTGACCGCGAGAAGCTGCAGGAGAGGCTGGCGAAGCTGGCCGGCGGCGTAGCGGTGATCCGCGTGGGCGCTGCGACCGAGACCGAGATGAAGGAAGCCAAGATGCGCATGGAAGACGCTCTGGCTGCTACGAGAGCCGCGGTGGAAGAGGGCATCATCGCAGGCGGCGGTTCCGCTTATATCCATGCGATCAAGAAAGTGGAAGCGGTCCTGGACGGCATGGAAGGCGACGAGAAGACCGGCGCGAAGATCATCCTGAAAGCGCTGGAGTCCCCGCTGTATCATATCGTGGCCAACGCGGGTCTGGAAGGCTCCGTCATCGTCAATAAGGTGAAAGAGTCTCCGGTCGGCACAGGCTTCGACGCTTACAAAGAAGAGTATGTGGATATGATCGCCGCCGGCATTCTGGATCCGGCGAAAGTGACCCGCTGCGCCCTGCAGAATGCGACAAGTGTTGCATCCACATTATTGACAACTGAGTCCGTTGTTGCTAATATTAAAGAAGAGACCCCGGCGCCCCCCGCAGGCGGCGGCATGGGGATGATGTAAGCGGCAGACGGAACGTTTTAAAGGACGGCGGACGGCAAAATAAGCCCGCAGTCTGACGGTTCTTCCTAAGAGAGGATTTGCGGAGGAGATTGCCATGCTTGCATGCGCGATGTCCTCCGCGTTTTTATATCTTAATTTATCTTTTATGAAAGGAAGTGGAGAAGGTTATGAATGATGCTTATGTGGAGTGGCTGGTGAAGAGGAAGACTCCCGCCTGGACGTTTTTGGTGAAAGCGCTGCTGATCCTTGTATGTGTGATCAGTTTTCCGCTGTCCATGACGATACCCTTTGGTTTCCTGCTGCCGGTGGCGGCGCTGGTGGCGACGTATTTCATATTCCCGATGTTCAGCGTGGAGTATGAGTACCTGGTGGTGAACGATCAGCTGAGCGTGGACCGTATCATGGGGCAGGTACGGCGCAAGAAAGTCTGGGAGGCGACGCTGGATCAGATCGAGATCATGGCGCCCCTGGACTCGTATCTTTTAAAAGACGCGGAGAAAAAGGATATGAAAGTCCTGGATTTTTCTTCCCATATGGCGGGCGCGAAAGTCTACGGCATCATCGCTCTGACAGCGACCGGTTCCGCGAAAGTATTGTTTGAGCCCAACGAAAAGATCCTCAAGCATCTGTGGTCGAGAGCGCCGCGCAAGGTGGTCCAGTAACGCTTGACAAGCTCTTGGAAGTTCGTTATACTATGTGACTAAATATATTATTACAGGAGAAAGCGAGGAAGTTTTCATGAGCTCGATTATCGGCGAAGGTATCACTTTTGACGATGTACTGCTGGTTCCGGCCTATTCGGAAGTGATTCCCAATCAGGTGGATTTGACCACGTATCTGACGAAAACGATTAAACTGAACATCCCTCTGATGAGCGCGGGTATGGATACCGTCACGGAGCACCGCATGGCGATCGCGATGGCGCGCCAGGGCGGCATCGGGATCATCCACAAGAACATGTCCATCGAGGAGCAGGCGGAAGAAGTAGATAAGGTGAAGCGCTCGGAGAACGGCGTTATCACGGACCCGTTTTACCTGACGCCGGAGCATACGCTGAAAGACGCGGACGAGCTTATGGCCAAATACCGTATTTCCGGCGTGCCCATCGTGACCGAGGACCGGAAGCTGGTGGGCATCATTACCAACCGCGATCTGAAATTCGAGGAGGATTTCACGAAAGAGATCCGCGAGTGCATGACTTCCGAGAATCTGGTGACCGCCAAAGAGGGCATCACGCTGATGGAAGCCAAAAAGATCCTGGCAAAAGCGAGAGTAGAGAAGCTGCCGATCGTGGACGACGATTTTATTTTGAAAGGTCTGATCACGATCAAGGACATTGAAAAGCAGATCAAGTACCCCAATTCCGCCAAGGATTCCCAGGGACGTCTGCTGTGCGGCGCGGGCGTTGGCATTACCGCCAATGTGCTGGAACGCGTGGAGGCTTTGGTGAAAGCCCATGTGGACGTGGTGGTGCTGGATTCGGCCCACGGACATTCGGCCAATGTGATCCGCTGCGTCCGGATGATCAAGGAAGCGTATCCGGATCTGCCGGTGATCGCCGGCAACGTGGCGACCGGCGAGGCCACGAGGGCCCTGATCGAGGCGGGGGCGGACGCGGTGAAAGTGGGGATCGGCCCCGGTTCCATCTGCACGACCCGCGTGGTGGCGGGCATCGGCGTACCGCAGATCACGGCGGTCATGGACTGCTATCAGGTGGCGAAAGAGTACGATATCCCGATCATTGCCGACGGCGGCATCAAATATTCCGGGGACATCACGAAAGCGATCGCGGCGGGCGGCAGCGTCTGCATGATGGGCAGCATGTTCGCGGGCTGTGACGAGAGCCCGGGTACCTATGAGCTGTACCAGGGCAGGAAATACAAGGTTTACCGCGGGATGGGTTCCATCGCCGCCATGGAGAACGGCAGCAAGGACCGCTATTTCCAGACGGACGCCAAAAAGCTGGTGCCCGAGGGCGTCGAGGGCCGCGTCGCTTACAAGGGATCCGTGGAGGATACGGTGTTCCAGATGCTGGGCGGCCTGCGTTCCGGCATGGGTTACTGCGGAGCGAAAGATATCAAGACGCTGCAGGCGACGGCCAGATTTGTGAAGATCTCGGCGGCTTCCCTGAAAGAGAGCCATCCGCACGACATCCATATTACGAAGGAAGCGCCGAATTATTCGGTAGACGAATAGAACCGCGCGTATATTCTGCGGCGGCAGTTTAAAAAGAATGGGCATGACAGTATGCGCGGTATCAGGAGGGAGGCGGCAGTATGAACTATGGTATGAGGTGCCACGATATCAGCGGCAGCGGCACCGTAGAAGAGGTGCTGGACCGCGTGGTCGAGAATGGGATCCTGCAGATCCAGCTGGCGATGGGGATATCGCTTTCGGAGTACGATTTCAGCGGCGGTCATTATTCTCCGGGATTGGCCCACAGGATCCGGCGCGAGCTGGACAAAAGAGGAATCCACGTGGCGGTTCTGGGCTGCTACATCAATCCGACGGATCCGGACGAGGCCCGGAGGCAGGCGGCGGTCAATAAATTTATCGAGCACCTGAAGTTCGCGAAGATCCTGGGTGCGGACATGGTAGGCACGGAGACAGGGCGTTTTGACTCGCAGATGAGGATCACCCCTTATACGTATACGGAGGGCTGCTACCAGACGCTCCTCAAGAGCATGAGGCAGATCGTTTCGGCTGCGGAAAAGCTAGGAGCGACCGTAGGCGTGGAGAGCGTCCACAGCCATACGCTGTATTGTCCGGAGATGATGCGCCGTTTCCTGGAGGATATCGATTCGCCGAATGTGGAGGTGATCCTCGATCCGGTCAACCTGCTTTGCGCGGAAAATGTGGCCGTGCAGGACGAGGTCGTAGAGAAAGCGTTCCGGCTCTACGGCGACAAGATCTCGGTGTTCCATGTGAAAGATTTCGTGATGGACGGAGAAACCGTGAAGCCGGCCGGGATCGGCGAAGGGCAGTTCCATTTTGAGCCGTTTTTAAGGCTGGTGAAGTCCCAGAAGCCTTACGCGGCCATGCTTTTGGAGGAATCCAATCCGCGGCGCTGCCATGAGGACGTACGGTTCCTGCAGCAGATCTATGAAAGGGTATGATGTGGTGAATGGTCTGCGGGCCGCAGGAGCGAAGCAAAAGGAGGATTGTCATGAAACGGAATATGACGGACCGGCAGCGGGAGATACGGGACTGGACTTTCTGCATCCTGCTGCTGCTGACCGCATTCTCCTGGTTTCATTGGCGCACCAGAGGACTGTCGGGAGATACGGCAGTCTTTTTGGATTATCTGGAACGGATGACGATACCGGAGCTTTTGAAAGACCGTATGGCGAACGTGACGACCCGCGTGATCCTGGAGGCCGTTCTGTTTGTATTTCTGTCGCTTCCCGACTGGTGTTTCTGGATTGCGAATACGGGAATGATCGTACTAAGCACCGGCTTTTTGGGGTATTATGCCGCGGCTATGGGAGGGCGGTGTTTCGGAAAGGACCGGTCGCTCTGGCCGATGACTCTTGCGGCGTTTTTGTTTCTTTTATATCCGTTTGAAAACCTGGCGGTCGCCGGCATACCGGGAACCAGTATCAACTACATCTGGTCCGGGGCGATGGGGATGCTCTCTTTTTGGCCGTTCGCTACGGCGCTCTCGGGGAAAGACCGGCCGGCCTGGTGGCAGTGGGCGGGCGCGTTGCTGTGCGGAGCGGTCGCTGGGAATATGGAGCAGGCCGCTGTGTTTTTGTTTCTGCTGGAAACGGCGGGCCTGATTCTGCTGCTGCGATGGAAACGGAACCGGCCGATGGCGTGGATCCTGTGGATCGAGACGATCGTGTCCCTGGGGTTTCATCTGACAGGCGGCAATCAGAACCGGATGCACAACAGCATCGCCGCTTACTGGCCGGAGTTTGCGGATCTCTCTTTGATCCAAAAGGGATGGAACGGCTACGCGGCGGCGGTCAACGGCCTGTTGTCGACGCCGGATCTGATCTTTTTGGCCTTTGCGCTGCTTTTGGCAATGATCGCGGTCACCGCGCCTCAGAAACGGCGGCTTTGGTACCCGGCCGGTCTCATTCCGCTGTTATATGAGGGATTGGTGATCGGCTTTAAGGTTCTGACGGTCCTGACCGGCCGGGATTTCTTGCGGTGGCTGAACGGAGTGGAGGATCTGAGCACCGGCGCGCCGGCCTGTCCCGCCGGACTGTGGCTGCCCATTCTTCTCCAGACGGCCGTGCTGATCTCTGCGATTTGGTTCCTTTTCTTGATAGAACAGCCGCTGTTCTGGAAACTGACGGAGACGGGGATCCTGGCCGCCGGTTTTGCGACCCGGGCCATGATGGGATTTTCCCCGACCCTGTACGAATCGCATATGCGGACGGCGCATTATTTCTATCTGGCTATACTTGCGGTGACGCTGATGCTTTCCTATGAACTTGGCCGGCGTTCGGAGCGCCGCTATCGTCTGTATGGAATGTTGATCGCCGTTATGGGGATCTTAAATCTGATCCGAATGACGTTTAAGATAGAGGCGCTGATCTTTCGCTGAAATCTTGAAAATGGAGAGTGGAATGAAAGAGAATAGGTTCCGTAAGAAAATAGGATGGTTTCAGTTCGTCTGCTGTCTGCTGGTCATATGGAACCATTCGGGGAATCTGGAAGCGCCCGCGGATTTGACGGGCCAGGCCGGACTGCCCTGGCGGATCGAGTATGAGATCATGCCGGCGATCGTCCGCATCAGTATTCCCTGTTTTCTTATGCTCTCCGGATATCTGTTCTACCGCGGTTTTGACCTGCGGCAGCTTAAACCGAAATGGAAGCGCCGCGTAAAGAGCCTTTTGGTCCCGTATCTGCTTTGGAATATTCTGTACTATCTGGGTTATCTGATCGGAAGCTGGATCCCCGGACTTTCGCAGATCGTCAACCGGTATCATCTGACGCCGGCGGCGGGGGATTTTCTGGAATCGGCGCTGTTCTATAAGTCGAATCCGCCGTTCTGGTTTATGTTCCAGCTGATCCTGCTTACGCTTTTGGCGCCGGCCCTGTATCTGGTGCTGGAGAAAGTGTGGAGCGGCGTCCTGTGGCTGGCGATGCTTTTGATCGCGCTTTTTACGGGGGAAGCGCTCCCGTTTCTGAACCTGGACGCGCTGCTGTACTACAGTATCGCGGCGTTTGCGGCCCTCCATGGGCGGGAGCTTGCCGAGGCGGTCTGGAACCGGAAAAGATGCTTTACAGGAGCCATTTTGATCGCAGCCGGGCTGGTCTGCGGTTATTTCTATTATCGGAACGCGGTCGTCATTGAGATCGTAATCGGTCAGTGTCTGGTCCCTCTGGGTCTTTGGCTGATCGTCGATGAGGAGCGCCTGCCCCGCCGGCCGCGCTGGATGGGATGTACCTTTTTTATCTATGCGTTCCATATCGTGCCGGTGCGCCTGATCAATAAGCTGGCTGTCGCTTTGATGCCGGAACGGTCGGCGTTCCTGCTCATGATCTATGCGTTCCTGCCGGCAATGGCCGTTTTTGTCTGCTGGCAGACGGCAAAGCGCATGAAGCGATGGACGCCGGGGCTGTGGGATGTGCTGGCCGGAGGCAGGTGAGACCTGTCCGGTCAGCTTTTTTTCTGCTGCGTGCTCCCATGGGGCAGCCGTCCCCGGAGAAATCTCTTTTTCAGTTCCCGGAAACGGAACGGGATCAGCGGGTAGATATAG
>CANQYH010000109.1 GCA_947628025.1 uncultured Lachnospiraceae bacterium
GAAAAGGTATAGCCGGACGGATATTTCTGCCAGAAATCACGGATCGCAAACCACACCGAACCGGCCTCCGATCCGATCGCCGCGGCCCCTCCCGCGCGGCCGCCGTCCAGACACTTCACGAAGCAGCAGTTCTCATCCCGGATCTTTTTGCGGATCCCGAAATGGCTGACGCTGTCCTGGCAAAGCTCATAGCGGTCCCAATGGGGCATTTGGGCAAGCATCGATTCCGCAGCCTCCTGTTCCTCTCCCCGCAGGACGAGCCGCTCCCCGCGCATCTGCCGCTCATAGGTTCCCGCCGGCAGCCGGTGGTTCCAGCCCAGCATCAGGGCGCAGGACTCATGGAACATGCCGTGGTCCGTCACCAGCTTGATATGCCGGTTATAGGGCCGCCCCTCCATCGGCATCTCGAACGCGACGCCGATGCCTTTCAGAAAATCCCGGTCCTCGTCCCCGTCATAGAAAAACGTATGGACAAAACCGATCTGCCGGCTGTTCAGCCCCACGCTCATGCGGATCGCAAACGGTATCCGCGTCCGCACGCTGCCGTCCGCACCTGCCGCCGTATGGGTCCCGTGAAAGCACAGGACCGTATGCAAAGGCCCGGATACCTCTGCCTCTGCCCGATCGATCCTGGCCTGGTACGTCCTGTCCAAGCGGGCCGGACAGCCATCCGCTTCCGCCGGTTCCTCCAGGATCAGCACCGGCTCCGCGTTTTTGAGCGCCAGGCGGCCGTTTACATACAGGTTCCGGAACAAATATCTGCCGGAAGTCTCATATTCCAGCCGCAGCGTCCCGGCCTCCAGCACACGGAGCGGACCGTCTTCCGCCATCTGCAAATGCGCGGGCAGCGGCGCAGAACCGCCATCCTCCCGCCGCGCTTCCGCCGTTACCCGGATCCGCCCGCTCAGCTGCGACGCGTCCGCCGTATGCGCGGTCCATTTCACGCTGCCGTCCGGCCAATACGCCGTGACGCGGCTCTGGAGCGGTGTTTCCCTCCCGTCCTCTGAAAATGCCCGGTACGCCGTCTCCGCGCCGCATTCGCCCTGCGGCCAGATGCAGCCCCAGGTAGTATACCCCTCCCGGCATCTTCCCTCCAGATTATGTAACTCCATGACAGTCTTCATCCCGATCCCTCCCATCGTTTTTCCTGTGAAGCCGGCAAATGTGCATGACAAACACGAATCTATGAACTCAATGCCATTACTAATGATAAACCCCTCCGCCGTCTACAGCCGGTATACCCGCAGGTTCCGGTAACAGGCCTTTAACGGCGCCAGCTGACGGAACCCGATCCGGCCCGCTCCCAAACGCGGCCCATACGCCGTTCCGTCGTCCACATAGGAAAACACTTCCAGACCATTGACCGCAAAGGCTACCCGCTCCGCGGCTTTCGTGACCGTGAGCCGGTAGAAATCGCGGGCGTCCTCCGCGCCGGGGATCGGATCCGCTCCCTGCGCCACCAGATGGAACCCGCGGCTTTTCCGCAGGTTGCAGGTATGCAGCGCCCGCTCGTCCGGCTCTTTTCTGCGGAAATAGGACACATGGAACGCGTTGATATCGCCGCTGTGGTACTGCGGATATTCGCCGGTCCGCTTCGCAAGCGTTTCATCAAACAGATCCCGGCCCTCCGTTCCCGTCGCGGCGAAAAACAGGATGCAGAGCCCCCGGTCCGTCAGCGGCCGAAACTCCCACTCGATCCGCAGATCCGCCGGGAACACTTCCGGACACCAGAGCACATAATTGGCTTTCTGCCCCAGACCGTCCGGCAGCGCGTTCTCCATCCGCATACAGCCGTTTTCAAATGCGATCTCCGCCTGCCCTTCCATCCGGAAGCCCTGAATATCCTCCGGTTTTTCAAGAGGGTTTTCGTAGATCAGAACGCCGCCGTTATTTTCCATGATTCTTCGTCCTTTCCCGGCCCTTTTTCCGAAACAGGCCGTATCCTCTCTACCCGCATACATGAAAAAAAGTGACCAAAAGCCACCCTCTGCTTCTGCCCACACTCTATTATGTAGTTTAACACAAATGAAAAATAAAGTCTAGTATTTTTTTATCTTTTCTGTAAAATAAATCTCACGGGAAACAGCCCGCCACTACTTTATCACAGGAGGAACCCACGTCATGGATCAGGAAACAAACGCAGCTCTGCCCCTGACCGGCAGACAGGATGAGGAACGGCGCTTAAGCGATACCCTGGCCGTCGTCCGCGCCAACATTGCCAGTTACGGCGAACAGGTCCGGCAGATGCAGGCCGATATTGACGAAATGCTGGAACATTACCACGACAACGACATGGAATCCCTGACGGAGCTGAACAATACCGTTACGCTCCACGGACTGATGAAACGGAGCCTGGAACGGAACCTGCGGGCCCTGTCGAAGCCCTACTTCGGGCGCATCATTTTCGACGACGAGACGACGAAACGGCGGGAATCCCTTTATATCGGGAAAGGCAGCATCACCAAAGACACGATCCAGCCCGTCGTCATCGACTGGAGAGCGCCCATCGCCAACGCCTATTACGAAAACGGCCTGGGGAACTGCTCCTACCAGGCCCCCGGCGGCGAATCCATGTCCATCGATCTGCTGCTGAAGCGGACCTACGAGATCGAGAACGGGGCGCTTCTGGATTATTTTGACAGCGAGGTCATCGCCAACGACGACCTGCTGACCAAATACCTGGCGAAAAACAAGCAGGCGGTCCTGGGCGAGATCGTCGCCACGATCCAGAAAGAGCAGAATGAGATTATCCGCCTGACGCCCTACCGCAACCTCATCGTCCAGGGCGTGGCCGGTTCCGGCAAAACCACCGTCGCCATGCACCGGATCTCCTATATCCTGTACAATTACGCGGAACATTTCCGGCCGGAAGATTTCTACATCGTGGGCAGCAACCAGATCCTGCTCAACTATATCACCGGCGTCCTGCCGGAGCTGGACGTCCACGGCGTCCGGCAGATGACCATGGAACAGCTTTTTACGCGGCTCCTGTACGAGGAATGGGACGAACGGAAGCACCGTCTGCGGACTCCCGCCAGACACGGGCACGCGCTCTCCGTTCAGGCTCCGGGCGGCGATCCCCGCAGCCGCAGGGCATGGTTCGAGGACCTGAAATCGTTCTGCGACGAGCTGGAGCAGCGGCAGATCCGCAGAGAGGACGTATTTCTGGATCCGGAATTCGTCGCCCGCCGCGCCGGCCGTTCCCGCACGGACAGATCCGCGGCTGCGCAGGAAGAGATCCCTGACCTCATCGCCGACAGGGGTGCTGTCTTAAAGGACAGATCCGCGGTCCCGCAGGAAGAGGTCCTGCTCTTCAGCCGGGAAACCATCGAAAATTATCTCCGCCAGACCCCAGCCCTGTCCCTGCAGAGCAAGATCGACGGCCTCAACGAACGGCTGATGAACCGGATCCAGAATTACTTTCTGGAACATATCGGCCGCTATACCGAGGACGAGCGGCGCGAGATCACCCGGGCCTACCGGGGGTGGTTCGGCGGAAAGAAATCCAAACTTTCGATCCGCGCCTTGTACCGGGACTTTCTCCTCCATCAGCAGAGCCGCGGCTGCGCGGCGGATATCCCTCAGGAAACGTCCGACGGCTTTACGGAATACGATCTCTACGACCTGGCGGCGCTGGCTTATCTCTACGCCCGCGTGCCGGAAACCGAAGTGATCCGCGAGGCCCGCCATATCGTCATCGACGAAGCCCAGGATTTCGGCATGATGGCCTACTGCGTACTGGATTTCTGCATCCGCGGCTGCACATACACGATCATGGGGGACGTGTCCCAGAACATCCATTTCGGCAGCGGCCTAAACGACTGGGAAGATCTGCGCGCACTTCTTCTGCGGGACCGGACCGACAGCTTCCGGGTGCTGAAAAAAAGCTACCGCAATACGATGGAGATCTCCGAGTACGCCCTGCGCATCCTCCGGCACGGAACGTTCTCCGTCTACCCGGTGGAGCCGATCATCCGGCACGGAAATCCGGTCGAGACCGCCGCGTCAGCCCCGGAGGAACTGTACCGTCAGGCCGCCCGCATCCTCCTTTCCTGGCAGTCCCAGGGCTACGGCGCGCTGGCCGTCGTCTGCCGGGACCCGGACGCGGCGGTTCGTGCATCCGCAGAGCTGGCAAACTACGTAACGGTCCGAAACGCCGATCCGGACGAGGCGGTCTTCGGCGAGGGGATCCTGGTCCTCCCGGTCGAATACACGAAAGGTCTGGAATTTGACGCCGTGCTGATCCTGGATCCCACCCGGGCGGACTATCCCACGGATGACGGCCACGCGAAGCTGCTCTATGTGGCCGCTACCCGCGCGCTCCACGAGCTCTGCGTCCTCCATACCGGAGATCTGACCGGCCTGATCGCCGACGAGCCAGCTTCCCCGGCCCGCCTCTATACCGAGGACGGAGGCGAAAAAACGGCGGCGTTCCAAAAATCCACCGGCCAGAAAGCGACGAACCTGTTCTTCTCCTCGGGCAAATCCCTGGAAATGCCGGACCGTTACGACGCGGACCGCATCCTGCAGGCGGCCCGTCAGAAAAACGGTCCCGCCCGGGATGCGCAGACGCCAGGTCCGGCGAGAGCGGCGGCTCCGGTGAAAGCGACAGGTTTCCAAAACGGTTCCCGCCAGACGGACTCCGCACCGGAACATGGGAAACGTTCTTCCGCCGCCCGCCCATCCGCCCTCTCAGGCCAAGCCGCCTCCCTCCGTGGAACCGAATGGAGCCGTCTGGTCTCTTCCGTTCCTAAAAACGCAGCCGCACCGAAACAGACCCCTGCACCGGACGCCAAAGGCACGGATACACGCGCGGCGGACCGTGCGGCTGCCGGACCCGCAGCGGCCCAGGGCCCTACCGCGCAGCGCTCCGTCCCCGCCCAGGCCAAGACACCCAAGCCGGCTCGTCCCGCCGCGCGCCCGGCGTTCGGCTCCGCCCCGCCCGAGGACACCCTGCGGCCGCCAGGCCATTCCAGGATCGATCTGGCTGTGCGCTGGACTTCGCGCCAGCCGGACGGCCTCTGCCTCCAGAGCCGTTACGGAGTCCTGAGACTGAGTCCCGTAACCAGCCGGATCCTGCGGGTCACGTTCGCGAAGCTGGGACAGCTGTCCGCGGAGCCCCATTCCCGGATCGCCGTCCGCCAGACCGACCGTTTCTGGATGTACCGGGAAATGGGCGGCTGCGTCGAGCTGCTGACCGACGAACTGTGCCTGCGCATCGATAAGCCCTCCGGCGCGGTCCAATATATGACCCGCGACCGCCAGCCGCTTCTGGCGGAGCAGACGAAGCTCTGCCGGCAGATGGAGCCCGTAAACGACATATCCTGCGCTTTCTGGCTCTACTTAAACTGGGCCAAAAACGAACGCCTGCGGGCCCTGGATCCCGCCGGAGGCCGGGACGCGCAGCTGCGGGCAAGAGCCTGCATGATCTCCCCGGACGATGCGGCCGCGCCGTTTCCTCTGCTGGTTTCCGACCGTGGCTACGGACTGCTGATCGCCTCCTCCGGCCCCGTCGTCTGCTGCGACCTGCCTGCGTTCGGCTCCTATATCCAGATCAGGCGGTCCGCCCAGCTGGACTTTTACTTCATCCTTGGCGGGACGGAAGAAGCCATCCGCAGGGATTACGATTTCCTGTGCGGGCGGAAATGACATTCTTCCGCTTATACGCAAAATGCGGCGGGCAGATGGACCTCCATCTCCCGCCGCGTCTTTCCGGTTTCCCGCCGCCTAATCATATGATTTCGGATCCCCTCCCAGCGTTTTCCAGAGAGGAACGAACAGGAGGATGCCCGCCAGCATGGCTCCGCAGTCCGCGACCGGCGTCGCCCAGGCGACGGCCTCGGCGCCTCCCAGCCAGTCCAGAAGAAACATAAACGGCACGTCAAGGCCGCCCTTGCGCAGCATGGAAAGCACCAGCGGCTTTCCTTTCTGCCCCAGGGCCTGGAAAATGGAGATAATGACCGTCGTAATGGCCGTAAACGGCCCCGTGATGCAGATGATCCGCTGGAACATGCTGCCGTACCGCACAGTCTCCGCGTCATTGATAAACGCCCGCACCAGCGGATTGGCGCAGGTGAACAAAAGGACCGCTCCGACCGTTGTGACGGAAAGGCTCAGAAGCAGCGTCACTTTGATCGCGTCGCGCATACGCCGGATATTTTTGGCGGAATAATTATATCCGATCAGAGGAATGACGCCCTGGGAAAGGCCGTTGGCAATGGCAAACGCCAGCATGTCGATCTTTTTAGCAATGCCGATCCCCGCCACCGCCGCGTTGGAATAAGAGACCAGCAGCTTATTCAGCGTGATATTGGAGAAGATCCCCATCAGGTTCATGATGCAGCTGGGAAGCCCCACCAACAGCACTTCTTTCGGAATACCGCCCGAAACCGAATAATAGCGGGGATTCAGGGTCAGGTGGAACCGGCCCCGTTTGCCCAGGATCAGGACCACAAAATACAGCGTCGCGATCAGATTGGAGAGCATCGTGGCCACCGCCGCGCCCGTGATCTCAAGATGGAAGCCGAAAATAAACACCGGATCCAAAAGGATATTGAGTCCGCCTCCCAGCGCTACGCCGAAGCTGGCCTGGCCGGAATACCCCTCCGCACGGACGAGATGGGCCAGAGCGGCGTTCAGAACAGTGGGAACCGCTCCAACCGTCAGCGTCCAGAAGAGATAACTGCTGCAATACGCAAACGTATCACTGTCGGTCCCGACTGCGGGGAGGATCACGCGGCGGAACGCGAAGATCACAAGTCCGTACAAAAGCGCCGCCGCGGCGGCCGTCCAGATGCAGAACGCGGAAGTGTTCCGCGCTTTCTCCGTATCGCCCAGTCCCATGCTCCGGGAGACGAGGCTGGCGCCCCCGATGCCGAACAGATTGGCCATGCCCGTCGTCAATAAGAATAACGGCAAAGAGAGGGAGGCGGCGGCCACCTGATTCGGGTCGTTCAGCTGGCCGATAAAAAAGGTGTCCGCCATGTTGTAAATGACGGTAATGATCTGGCTGATCACCGTGGGGACGACCAGCGCGAGGACCGCCCGCGTGACGGGCGTTTGTTCAAAAAGCTCTGTTTTATCTGTTTTCATATCTGCGCCTCGTTTTCTGAATTTTCAAGTGACAAAATAAATCCGTGCAGGATCCTCTGCAGGTGCGTCTTCTGAGAGAGTCTTCGTGTCAGGAACTCCCGAACGCCTCTTTCATAAGGTCGATGAGGCAGCGCTCCGCGCGGTCCAGATACGTATCCGCCTTATAGATCACGTTCACGTCCCAAGAATCCGGTTCTTCCGCATAGCGGTAGCAGCAGAACCGTTCCGCTCCGCCCAGGACTTCGACGGCCCGCTCCGGGACGATCGTCACGCCCAATCCCGCATCCGCCAGCTGTACGGCGGAGATGCAGCTCGACAGCTCCATAACGCGGGCGGGCTCAAGCTTGTGCCGCCTTAACACATCGTCCGTTTTCCTGCGGATCGCATGGCCGCGCTTTAACAGAATAAACGTTTCCTCTCTCAGAAGTTCCAGGCGGACCTCATCCGTCGTCCCCTCTTTCAGCATCCCCGCCGTCACGGCGCCGGGTCCCGCCACCAGGATCAGCTTTTCTTTGTAGATCGGCTCTGCTTCCAGACCGGCAGGAAGCTCTGATCTCCTGCCGGGAATGATGTAGAAGCGGATCTCGTCCCTCTGGAGCTGACCGAACAGCTCGTCAGACTTCGCCTCGCTGAGACGGACCTCGATCCCCGGGTACTGTTCGCGGAACTTTTTTAACACTCTCGGAAGCATATACCCGGCCCGCTCTGTGGGGATCCCGAGCCGGATCATCCCTTTCTCGCCGCCCGTCACGTCCATCAGCTCGTGGCGCAGGTTATCGTTAAGGCTCAGGATCTTCCTCGCCGTCGCCACATACTTCTCCCCGGCGTAGGTGAGCGTCAGCGGATAAGTTTTCCGTTCAAACAGTTTCGCCCCGATCTCCTTTTCCACTTTTGAAACGATGGCGCTCAGAGACGGCTGAGAAATGTAGAGCTTCTTTGCCGCCGCGGTGATGCTGCCGCAGCCGGCGATCGTGGTGATATAGGTCATTTCCCGAAAATCCATACGCAAGTTCCCCGCTTTCCGCCAGGACACGCTCCTGACGCCATCCATTATACATGAAATTCATCGTTTTGCGGTAATTTTTTTAATTGCCTGCATAATTGCCTGGTCAGATAATTTCAAAACGTTATCCGACCAGGCAATTACCTTACCAAAATTATTTGCTCACAAAATTATCTGTGCCGCTATCTTCCTGCATAATAGTTGATCAGGCAACCGCTGATCAATATCTGCCTCTCCTCGTCCGTGAGCGCGCCGAGCGTACACAGAAGCGTTTCCGTGACGGAGCCGTCCGCGCCAAGCACATCCAGTTTGACCTCTTCCGCCCCATGCTCGATCTGTTCGCGGATATCCCTTAAAAATACATAGGTCCCGGCCGGAAGCTCCGGTTTTTCCTTCACTTTCAGCGGCAGCAGCCCCCAGTTGATCAGGTTGGAACGGTAGCGCTTCGTGGCGTACTCGCCCGCCAGGTTCGCAAAACCGCCGAGGACTTTCTGGGAACTCGCCGCCTGCTCGCGGGAGGAACCGTCGCCGATCGAATCGCTCACCATCGCGCCGCCGAATGTGATGTCCCGCACGGCGCACCCGCACCCGTCAGCCAGAGCGCGAAGCAGTCCGTCCAGTGCCGGATCGCCGGAAAGAGCCTCCGGGTCCGCCTGCCTCTTCCGCTCCAGCTCCCGGACTTTCTTCGCCCGGTTTACATAACCTGCGTCGCGGCTCGCCATCATGTAGCCCGATATCTTCTCCGGATTCGAGCGGAACGAGGACACCTCCCCCGAGGGGATCAGCTCGTCCGTCGTGACGGAACCTTTATAAGCCCCGGTCACCCGCAGAAGCAGATGCTTTCCAAGCGCCTCCATCTCCGGCCAGTCCGCGATATTCGGCCCCATGACCAGCTGCTCCGAAGCGTCCGGTTTCCCGAAATTGTCAAACACCTGATTTTCATAGATCCGCGGATCAAAACGGTGTTTCGCCTCCCGGTAGGAAATCTCCAGCTCGGTCGCAGCCGTAAGCCGGCCGCCGTTTCGGACCGTGGCCGCGATGGACCGCGCGTCCATCAGACAGACCGCCGCCATCTGCCCCTGGCCGGGCTTCGAACCCTCCCGGTTCGGATAGTTGCGCGTCACATGCCGGATACTGATCTGGTTATTGGCCGGC
>CANQYH010000110.1 GCA_947628025.1 uncultured Lachnospiraceae bacterium
AACAGGGAATGTGGGCCATGTTTGAGGTCTTTTTCGATACGATCTTTATCTGTACGCTGACGGCCCTGGCGATCCTGTGCGCGTCCGGCGGAATGGCGGGGATCCCGCAGGGAGATCTTGACGGCGCGGCGCTGACCGGCTGGTGCTTTTCCCGTGTGCTGGGACCGGCCGGAGAATATCTGGTGGCGTTTGCCATGACCCTGTTTGCGTTTTCTACGATGATCGCCTGGTATTTCTTAGGCGGCCAGACCCTGCGGGCCGTGTGGGTGCTGCTGAGTGAAAAATGGCCCCGCCTGCAGACGGCCGGGGAGGCGGCGCGGAGGATTTATCTGTTTTTTTATATCTATGCGGTTTTTCTGGGGGGAGTCAGCAGCCTGACGGCGGTCTGGGAACTGTCGGATATTTTTAACGGTTTGATGGCGTTTCCCAATCTGTTGGCGTTGTTTTTGCTGCGCCGTGAGATCTCGTGGGAGGAAAACCATAAAGAGTCCCGTTTCCGGAACTCTTTATCAAGGGATAAAAGGGAGGAGAGCTGATAATCTGTATTACCAGCTCGAGTATTATGAAAAAAATCTTGTTGGCTGTCTACGTTTTTACTATAAAGGAGAAATATGAAGAAATAATGTTGCGTATGTAAAAGGTTTTTGAATAATTTGTGAACGCGGCGGGACTTGCCTGTTGTGGAAAATAATGCTACAATAATGAAAAAGATTTACAGGAGGCTGGAGATGGGGAATAAAGATACGCGAAGCAGATACAAAGTACTGATCGTGGATGATTCGGAGATGAATCGCTCGATCCTGGCGGATATCCTGGGGGATGAATATGACATTATTGAGGCGGAGAACGGGGAAGAAGCGATCGCGGTCCTCCAGAAGCGGGTCGCGGAGATCTCGCTGGTCTTGCTGGATATTGTGATGCCGAAGATGGACGGGTTCGAAGTCCTGGTGATGATGAATAAATTTCAGTGGATCGACGAGGTGCCGGCGATCATGATCTCCGCGGAGAGCGCTCCCGCGGCCATCGAGCGGGCGTTTGATCTGGGAGTCGTGGATTATATCAGCAGGCCGTTTGACGCCGCGATCGTACACCGCCGGGTGGTCAATACCATCCTGCTCTATGCGAAGCAGAAGAAGCTGATCGGCATGGTCACGGATCAGATCTATGAAAAGGAGAAGCAGAGCCGCCTGATGATCGACATCCTGAGCCAGATCGTGGAGTTCCGCAACGGCGAGAGCGGTATGCACGTACTGCACATCCATCTGATCACGGAGATCCTTTTGAAGCAGCTGTTCCAGAAGACCGGAAAGTACCACCTGACTCCCGAGGATATCACGCTGATCTCCATGGCCTCCGCGCTGCACGACATCGGGAAGATCGCGATCCCCGGAGAGATCCTGAATAAGCCGGGCAAACTGACCAGAGAGGAATACAAAACCATGAAGACGCACGCCGCGGTCGGCGCGTCGATGCTGGAGGAGCTGCCGTTCCACCAGAATGAGCCGCTGGTGCAGAGGGCCTATGAGATCTGCCGCTGGCACCACGAGCGCTACGACGGCCGCGGGTACCCGGACGGACTGAAAGGCGACGAGATCCCAATCTCGGCCCAGATCGTAGCGCTGGCGGACGTTTATGACGCGCTGGTCAGCGAGAGAGTTTATAAGAGAGCGTTTTCCCATGAAGTGGCGGTGGAGATGATCCTGGACGGCGAGTGCGGCGTCTTCAATCCGTTGCTGCTGGAGTGCCTCCAGGAATGTGCGGATAAGATAGAGGACAGCCTGGAAACGGCGACGTTCGGTTCTACGGCCAGCGAGCAGAGGGAGATCCGCAAGATCACCGAGGAGATGATGCGCCGCGATGAACTGGCGGCGTCGGAACGCACCCTGCGCCTGCTGGAGCATGAGCGTACCAAATATCGTTTCTATGCGTCGATGTCCCAGGAGGTCCAGTTTGAGTATGCGCTGGATCCGCCGATGATCACGCTTTCCGAGTGGGGCGCGGCCCATATGGGCACGAAAGAGATCATCATGAACCCATTGAATGACGAGTCGTTTATGTCGCTTTTGGGGGACGGCGTAGTCCGGCAGTTTTCGGAGAATCTCCATGAGGCAAAGCCGAAAAATTCGGTTTTCCGGTTCCAGGGCGAGCTGAAAGTCCGGGGCGAGTTCCGGTGGCATCAGATCATTTGCCAGGCCATGTGGTCCTCGGAAGAGCCGCCGAAACTTTTGGGAGCCATCGGCAAGGTCGTGGATATTCACGACGAGCATATGCGGATGATCCATCTGGAGCAGACCGCTACCCATGACGGCCTGACCGGACTTTTTAACCACGCCAGTTCCGAATTTATTATCCGGGAACGGCTGAGGCTGAATCCGCAGGGAAAATTTGCGCTGTTTATGCTGGATCTTGATTATTTTAAGTCCGCCAATGACGAGCACGGCCATATTTTCGGAGATCATGTGCTTCAATATGTGGCGTCAAAACTGCGGGAGAGCGTGAGAGAGGAAGATGTGGCCGGACGCGTGGGCGGCGATGAGTTTTTGGTCTTTATCACATATACCTCGGATCTTCCCTCGGTGGCGGACCGGATCTACCATTCTCTTTTGGGATATTATGAGCATTTCCGGATCTCGATCAGCATGGGAATAGCGGTCAGCGACGGGGAGGGTCTGGATTACGAGACGCTCCTGCACCGCGCGGACCAGGCGCTTTACTCGGTGAAACGGGCCGGCCGGGGACAGTACCATTTCTACGACCCGTCGATGGAAGAAATGTTTGACGAAGAACGTCAAAAGGAAACAGAAACAGACGAATAGAGAGGAGACAGAAAACATGAAGAACCCGGTAATCACGATCGAAATGACAGATGGGAAGAAGATCACGGCGGAGTTGTATCCGGAAATCGCGCCCAATACGGTGAACAATTTTATCAGCCTGGTGAAGAAAGGCTTTTACGACGGTCTGATCTTTCATCGGGTCATAAGCGGCTTTATGATCCAGGGCGGCTGCCCGGACGGGCTGGGCACCGGCGGCCCCGGATACCATATCCGCGGGGAATTCGCCCAGAACGGTTTTCCCAATGCCTTGAAGCATACGGCGGGGGTGCTTTCCATGGCCCGTGCCATGAGCCCGGATTCCGCGGGGTCCCAGTTCTTTATCATGCACGAGGATGCTCCCCATCTGGACGGGGCCTACGCCGCATTCGGCAAGGTGACGGAGGGGATGGACGCGGTGGACGCCATCGCGAATGTACGGACGGATTTCCGGGACAGACCGATGAAAGAGCAGAAGATCCGGACGATCACAGTGGATACCTTTGGCGAGGAGTACCCGGAACCGGAGAAGTGCTGAGGAGCGCCCTATGTATGAGGAAAGGACTGTCCGGATCGGGGAGCGCCCTTATACGGTAGTTCTGTCTGACGAACGAACGGCCATCCTGTCGGCGCAGGCCCGCGGGATGGCTGTTATTGGGATCAAAAACCGCCGGTCGGGCTGGGAGGGACTGGATACCCCCTATCTGGCGGAAACGCCGGCGGCTGTGACAGAGATTTATCTGGAGCAGGTTGTCCGGCGTTTTCTGGGACTGCCCTGGACAATCGCGGAGACGAAGCGGCTGCGGATCCGGGAGTTTTCCGAAACGGATGCGCGGTTTGTGCCGCGGGAGCCGAAAGACGCCGCCGCGGACCGGATCTTTTATACGCCGGAGCGGCTGCGCGAATATATACGGTACCAGTACGGCTTCTATGAGTATGGGATCTGGGCGCTGGAAGAAAAGACGACCGGGGAATTGACCGGCAAGGCAGGGATCGTCGGCGCGGAATGGTACGACGGAGATCGGCTGCAGGGTGCAGCTCCGGAAAAAGAGGGCCTGTCACAGAGTTGGTTCAGAGAGGCGGAGTTTCTGCAGGCTGCGCAGGCGGAAAGCGCGGGATGCGGGCAGCCGGTACCGGTGCTCTGTCTGGAACTGGGCTACCACATTTTTGAAAAATACCGCCGTATGGGCTATGGAACCGAGGCGTGCCTGGGGATACTGGCGGCGGTGCGGGAGGGCTTTCGCGCTCTTTATCCGGGACAGTCCAAGGCGGGATGCGTCGTTTACGCACAAACGGACGCCTCCAACGAAGCGTCCGTGCGTCTGCTGCGGGCCTGCGGGTTCCGCTTTATGACTGAAACAGATAGCGGAGAAAAGCGATGCATTCATCGGTACGGGTTGAATTTGTGACGATGGACAGGCAGGGCTTTTCCATGACGATGTGCATCTCTTCCAAGAGCGGCGCGCCGGACAGGTCGATGCCCATGGGAAGCGTCTCTCCGGATTCGTCGGCGGCGAACAGGATGCGGTCTTTCAGCTGTTCCCGCAGATCCTCTGGCAGCACCGTATCCAGGTCCAGAAGCGTGTTCACGGCGGCGTAGTCTTCAAAGGCGATCGGGTCGGCGATCAGCAGGTCCAGCTGTTTGGCTGTGATCAGAGCCGCGATCTTGCTGGTGGCGGACATGGCGCTGCGGTTGGCGGAACCGTCGGCGGGTAGCGACATGGACTCGGCGTGGATCCGGTCCTTTTTCCCGAAGCCTCTTGCGGCGGCGTAATCCTCCGTCAGCGGGTCGAAATTTTCGGTCAGTACCGCCGGGTTATTCAGGACGATCAGATAAAGACGGGTGGTCAAAGTACGGTTGTAGATGGATGTGCCGATGATGGAGATCAGGGCAATGATCAAAAGCACCCCCACGATATGGTATTTATAATACTCCCCGATGTACCAGAAACGGTCGCTCCAGGACATTTCTTTCATTTTGGCGGTTTCCTGCCGCACTTCTTTTTTGACGTTTTCCCGGATCTTATCTGCGTTTGACATGTATATCCCTCGGTTCCTTTGCGTTTGGCGGGCCCGGCAGGCGGGTCCTTTTCCCGTAAGTATAGCACATGTGCCGCCTTTTTTTAATTAAATTTATATTAAATCCCCGAATAAATTGATTTTTGGACAAAAGTCCGCTATAATGAAAAGAAACGTATCGTACCAAACGACGAGATTCCTGGGAAGGGAGTATATATTTTATGAAAGGACTTTTTAATTACGACAACCCGGTGTGGCATTTTATCGGTAAATTCTGGGACGTGCTGGTGGTCAATGTCCTGTGGTTCATCTGCTGTATCCCGATCTTTACCATCGGCGCCAGCACGACGGCGCTTTATTATGTGACGCTCCGTCTGGTGCGGGATGAGGACGGCTACACGATCCGGTCGTTCTTCCGTTCCTTTAAGGAAAATTTCCGGCAGGCGACCATTATCTGGCTGATCTTTCTGCTTGTCGGCATTATCCTGGCGGCGGATCTGTGGTTCACGCTGACGGCGGGGATCTTCCCGGCGGGGACGCCCAGGACGCTGTTTGCGGCGCTGTTTTTGGGTATGCTGTTGATCTGGCTGGCGATGATCACCTATGTGTTCCCGGTGCTGGCCCGGTTTTACGGGACGATCAAGCAGACGGTCATGAATTCGTTCCTGCTTTCGATCCGCTATATCCTGTATACGATCGGCATCATTGCGATCGATCTCGGAATCACGTATCTGACCCTGACCATGCTGCCGTTTTTGATGATGTTCGGAATGGGACTTCTGGGCTTTATCAATTCGTTTTTTCTGGATCACATTTTCAAGAAGTTCATCCCGGCGGAGGAAACCAGGGATATCCACGAGATGCGGCCTCTGTTTGCGGATGAGGACGACGCGGCGGCCGCAGGCGGCGGGGACGAAACGCCGGGGGCAGGGACTTACAGGCTGTCTGATGCGGCGGCGGAGCAGAAGAACCAGGCTCTGCTTTCCGAAGCTCCGGAGATGCCGGAAGAGACGGCGGATTCGGATGGCGGCGAAGAGGAAAACCAGGATATGCCGGAATGACCGTAACCGTATCCGCGGAAGCTTTTGGCGCGGTTACGGCGGACATGATTCCGGACTTGCGGGTTTTATAAAGTGAATAGGATTTCAAACAGCAAAATGCCTTCCGACCGGCGCGCCGAAAGGCATTTTGTGCAGTACATCCCTTGGGATGTATGTTCAGATAGAATAACTGGAACGGGAATCCGGCAGGGACTCCCTGCGGTGTCGCCAGGATGCGGATCGGCCGCCGTTATCTATGCTACGAACTGGTACATCATCACGTAATGGCAGAAGCTTCCGCCCATGACAAAGAGATGGAAGATCTCATGGGATCCGAAATAGCGGTGCTTCGAGTTGAACAACGGCAGTTTCAGCGCGTAGATCACGCCGCCTATGGTATAGATCACGCCGCCTGCCAGCAGCCACCAGAACGCCGCCGTGGGGAGCGCCTGCACAATCCGCGAGATCGCCAGGACGCAGACCCAGCCCATGGCGATATAGAGGACGGACGAGAACCATTTGGGGCAGTTGATCCAGCAGGCTTTGATGATGATCCCGACGATGGCGATGGACCAGACCAGGCCCAGCAGCATCCAGCCGGTCCGGTCCCCCAGCACGACCATGCAGACCGGCGTGTAGGTGCCCGCGATCAGGATGAAGATCATCATATGGTCTACCTTGCGCAGGATGCGGTTCACTTTCGGCGAGATGTCAAAGGTATGGTAAATGGTGCTGGCGGCGTATAAAAGGATCATGCTGACGATGAAGACCGTCAGGGCCCCGACTGCAAGAGTCCCCGCGTCGCGGTGGGCCTTGGCGAGAAGCGGCAGCGCTGCCAGGAGAGCCAGTACCATGCCGATGAAATGGGTGATGGCGCTGCCCGGATCTTTGATATGGAACTTACTCATAAAATCACCTCGATATCTTATAATGTAGTTTTGAAAACTATGTGTTATGATAACTATACATCATTTCATGGCAAAATGCAAGCCCCCAGGAGAGGAATATGTTGGAAATTTTCTATGAGGACCGGGACGTGATCGTAGCGAAGAAACCGGCCGGTCTGGAATCGCAATCCGTCCATTCTTTTGCGCCTGATATGGTCAGCCTGCTCCGCAATCAGACCGGAAGCGGTTATATCGGCGTCGTTCACCGTCTGGATCAACCGGTATCAGGCCTGATGGTTTATGCTAAAACGCAGGAAGCGGCGGCCTGTTTGAGCCGGCAGCTGCAGCAGGGCCGGCTTCATAAAGTGTATAAGGCTGTCGTATGTGGACAAATTGTGGATAATGTGGGTAACTTTGTGGATTATCTGTTGAAAGATCCGCGGGACAACCGGTCGAAGATCGTAGAGAAAGGGACGCCGGGGGCGAAACGCGCCGAGCTGCGTTACCGGGCGCTGGCGTCGGCCCGGCTGTCGGGAGCGGACGTTACGCTGGTGCGCATCGAGCTGCTGACCGGCCGGCACCACCAGATCCGCGTTCAGTTCGCCGGACACGGGTATCCGCTGTGGGGCGATCTGAGGTATAACTCCGTGCCGGCATTTCCTGCCGCGGCGGGAGATCCTGCCGAATTTTCGGACGGAAAGGGACCGCAGGGCGTGGACAGCCGGACCGGGTGCGGTACAGCTGCGGGAGAACGGCGGGAACTGCCGGAGCATACGGTCCGCGGCCCGGTATCGCTGGCTTTGTGCGCCTGCGAACTGTCGTTTTGCCACCCGGCATCCGGAAAGCCCATGACATTTTCCATGGAACCGGAGGGAGAGATCTGGCGGATATTCGGATGAAATGCGGGATATGCGCGGTTGTCCGTACATAAGAAACCGATTTTGGGATATACTGTTTCCTGTACAAAGGAAGTACAAATCAGAAACAGGCGAGTCCATGGTTCAGCCGTGCAAGGCACTGAAGATGATGGCATGGGCGGCTTTGGGGCCCAGGACCGCGGAAATCCGGAAAGAGCGCCGCTGGCGCTTTTCGGATACTGACGCAATACACGGAACGTGCGCCCGAAAGGACGCACGTTCTCGCTCGTTGTCTATTTATTTACCAGCTTGTTCTCATTCCGCCACTCCCGCGGCGATACCCCGTACACATGCTTGAACGCTCTGGAGAAATGGAGCTGGCTGGGATAGCCGACGGCGTTGCTGATGTTGCCGATGGAAAGGCCGGTCAGTTTCAGGAGCTCCGCGGCTTTGGTCATGCGGTAATTGATCAGGAATTCCTGGGGCGTTTTTCCGACGGCGTCCCGGAAGATCTTGCCGAAATAGCTGCGGTTCAGGTTGCAGAACGAGGCGATGTCCTCCACGGAGATATTGTTCTGGAAATTCTGCTCGATGAAAGACAATGCTTCCCGCACGTAAAAATCCTGCAGCTTTCCGGTCTGGACCAGCTTCCGGTTGGAGGAAGAGCGGGTCAGATAGTCCAAAAACAGGTACAGATGGCCGATCAGATGAAATGGGGACTGGTCGGAGTTCTGGGCGATATGCATCAGTTCATTTTTCAGTTCCGCGCTCAGTTCCCTGGTGTTGGCGTGGTAGACCGGCGATTCTGCCGTGATGCCGGCTACTTCCAGGGCCTCCTTTACTTTCAGACCGTCGAATTCGACCCAGGCGTATTCCCAGGGATGCTGCTCGTCGGCGGAGTAGGAGGCGATCTGCTTGGGAAAGGTCATAAAACCGTTTCCACTCTTGACACGGTATGTATGGGGGTCGCCGTTCTGATCCATGGCAGTCAGGGTCCCGGCCCCGGAGATCACATAATGGAACAGATAATGGTTCCGGGCGCAGGGGCCGCAGGAGTGGAGCGGCTCGCACTGCTCCCACCCATATTGATATAAACTGAGGTCAACGAAGTGTTCATTCGGGAAAATGGAAAACAGGACATTGCTCATGCGGCGTAACTCCTTTCTTCGTTCAAGGGTCTTCGAGAGACGCCTTTTGTGAGTGTTTATCGTTACACACGGTAAAACAGTCATAAATCGGCTTGGTGTTTCGCAATATTTGACGCACATAGGAGTTGGTTGCTTCTATTATATACCGAAATCGAAGACGATATCAAGTCTTATTATGAAAAACAGCATTTTGGTATAAAACTGTGCAGCCGGGCGGAGCGCGGGGGAATTAAGAAATCTGCATGATTGACAGTTCCGGTACGGGATGGTAGAATTGTAAAAATAGCCGGAAAGGACGGAAGCGGCGTGGGACGGTTCAAGACTGCCTGTGTGCCCGGGAGCGCCGCGAGAACAGACCAGGTAATAGGAAGTGAAGAAGTTGGAAAGGAACGGGAGTTTGACAGTTGAATGAAAAGGAAAGTACCTGCAGGCCGCATAAAACCTGCTTTCTTTTTGTCAAATTTTTC
>CANQYH010000111.1 GCA_947628025.1 uncultured Lachnospiraceae bacterium
TCCGACGAGGCGGAATTTGCCTACAAGGTCACGGATTTCTACCATCCCGGCGATGAGGGCGGTCTGGCCTGGGACGATCCGGAGATCGGCGTGGCCTGGCCGCTGGAAGAGGGACAGACGCCCATTCTTTCCGAGCGGGACACCCGGTGGGGCGGTCTGAAAGATACGTTTAAATTCTGACCGGCCGCGGAAAGACCGTTTCATGTATAGAGGAAGGACATAAAAGAAACGTATGAATTATGTATTATCCCTGGCAAAAGAGATCATAAAGAGCCGAAGACTGATCTGGGATCTGGCGAAATCCGATTTCCGCAAGCGGTTCGTGGGCTCCTATTTCGGCGTGGTCTGGATGTTTGTGCAGCCGATCGTTACGGTGCTGATCTATTTCTTCGTGTTCCAGATGGGCTTTAAGAGCACGCCCCCGATCCCGGGCTATCCGTATGTGCTGTGGCTGATCCCCGGCATCGTGCCCTGGTTCTATATGAACGAGACCATGAACTGCGGGACCCAGTGCCTGCAGGAATACCATTACCTGGTGAAAAAAGTGGTGTTCCGCGTGGAGATCCTGCCCCTGATCAAGCTGATCTCCTGCCTGTTCGTCCATCTGATCTTCATGGTCATCATGACGGGCGTATTTCTGCTGTACGGCGTGTTCCCGCATGTTTCCTGGGTGCAGGTCATTTATTACTGCGTTGCGGCCAGCACATTTTCCCTGGCGATCGTGTACTTTACCAGCGCGGTCAACGTATTTTTCAAGGATATGGCCCAGATCGTCAATATCACGCTGCAGATCGGGATGTGGCTCACCACGATTATGTGGGACCCGGCGATGTTTGAGGGACACCCGGCCTGGCTGGACCGGATCCTGCCGCTGAATCCGGTCTGGTACATCGTCAACGGTTACCGCGACAGTATGCTGACCGGGACCGCGTTCTGGACCAAGCCGGGCGTCACGGTCTATTTCTGGGCGGTGACCATTGCGCTGCTTTTGATGGGACTCAAGGTATTCAAGAGGCTGCGGCCCCATTTCTCGGATGTGCTGTAAGAGGAGCGGCAAGGTGCGGGAAAGAGAACATCGCGGAGAAGAAAGCCGCGCGGGCGGTACAGGAGGAACTGCATGGAAACTGCGATCAGCGTGAAAGACGTGACGAAGATCTACAAATTGTACGACAAGCCGATCGACCGGCTGAAAGAATCGCTGCACCCCTTTCACAAGGAATATCATAAGAAATTTTACGCTTTGAACGCCCTGTCTTTTACCGTGGAGAAAGGGCAGACGGTGGGTATCATCGGGACCAACGGTTCCGGGAAATCCACGATTTTAAAGATCATTACCGGCGTGCTTTCGCCCACTACCGGGACGGTGGAGGTGAAAGGCAAGATCTCGGCGCTTCTGGAGCTGGGAGCCGGTTTCAATATGGACTATACCGGCATTGAAAATATCTACATGAACGGCAGCATGATGGGCTTTACGCGGAAAGAGATGGACGCGAAGCTGAAAGAGATCCTGGATTTCGCGGACATCGGCGATTTCGTGTACCAGCCGGTGAAGACCTATTCCAGCGGTATGTTCGTCCGCCTGGCGTTCGCGCTGGCGATCAATGTGGAGCCGGAGATCCTGATCGTGGACGAAGCGCTGTCGGTGGGCGACGTATTCTTCCAGGCCAAATGCTACCGGCGCATGGAGGAGATCCGCAAGAGCGGCACCACGATCCTGATGGTGACCCACGACATGGGCAGCATCCTGAAATACTGCGATAAGGTGGTGCTGCTGAACAAGGGCAATTTCGTGGCCGAGGGCACGGCGGCCCATATGGTGGACCTGTATAAAAAGATCCTGGCGAACCAGCTGGATCTTCTGGAAGAGGAACTCCATTCCGACAAATGGAAAGCCGAGGGCCGCGTCAACGACATCACGTCCAAACCCAAGGGAACGCCCGGCAGCGGCGCATACGCCGGGCTGATGAAAGAGAAAATGACCGTCAATCCCAACCGTACCGAGTACGGCGACGGACGGGCGGAGATCTATGATATGGGACTGTTCGACGGCCGGGGCAACCTGACCAACCTGCTCCTAAAGGGAGAGCAGTTCACGATCCGGGAGCGGATCCGTTTCCACGCGCCCATACAGGCCCCGATCTTTACGTACACGATCAAGGATAAAAAGGGCACGGACCTGACGGGCACCAATACCATGTACGAGGGGACGGAGATCAAGCCGGTGAAGCGCGGGGACGAGTACGAGGTCTCCTTTACGCAGAGGATGACGCTGCAGGGGGGCGAGTATCTGCTGTCCATGAGCTGCACCGGGTTCGAGCAGGGGGAGCATGTGGTCTATCACCGGCTGTACGATATATTGAACCTGACCGTGATCTCCAATAAAAATACGGTAGGGGTTTACGACATGGAATCCGTCGTAGAAGCGGTACTGACAGAGACGAAAGGACAGGCATGAGAACAGAGATGACGAAAACAGAGCTGGAAAGAAAGATATTGGGCCTGGTCGAGGCCTACGGGACGGATTATAAGGGGCTTCTGCGGGACAATCCGAACCTGGATTACCTCTATGCCTTTTCTCCCCAGCGCGAGAACCTGATGGAATGGTACCCGATGCGCAGGGACGCAAAGCTTCTGCAGATCGGTTCCGATTTCGGCGCGCTGACCGGCGTTTACAGCCGCAAGGTGGCGCAGGTGGACGTGCTGGACACCTCCTGGCCCAGCCTGGAGATCAACCGGGAGCGCCATGTGGAGCACGGAACGTGCAAAAACATCCAGTATGTGCAGGGAACGATCGAGGAGTATCTGGCCCAGACGAAAGAACGGTACGATTATATCGTGATCGCCGGTTCCCTGGACGAGGACTACCAGGAGCAGTTCCGGCTGGTGCGGCGTCTTTTGAAGCCCGCCGGGGAGCTGATCATGGCGGTCTGCAATCCGCTGGGCGTGAAATACTGGGCGGGGGCGAAAAAGGATGACGTGAGCCTTTCGCTGAAGAAAGTGATCGCGCTTCTGTCGGAGGACGGTACGGGAGAGGATCTGGAATTCTATTATCCGATGCCGGACTATAAGCTGCCGGTGACGATCTATTCCGACGCGTACCTGCCGGGAGCCGAGGACCTGGCCGACGCCATCGGGGCCTACGACTATCCGAAATACTCGTTTTTTGACGTGGGAGCCGCTTACGCCGAAGTCTGCGGGGACGGCCGGTTCACAGAGTTCGCCAATTCCTATCTGGTGATCTGGCGGCGGTCCGGCAGGAAATATCAGACGACGGGGCCCATGTATATGAAATATAACCGCACCCGCGCCGACCGGTTCCAGATCAAGACCGTGATCCTGGGCGGGCAGGAGCACAGAAAAGTCGAAAAGAGCGCTCTGACCGAGGAAGCGGCCGGACATATCCTGGCGTTTGGGGACAGCTATAAACAGCTGAGCGCCCAGCATAAATTTCTCCGTTTCGCAGAGCCGGAGATCGACGAAACGCGCGCTGCGGCGGTCTTTCCTTATCTGACGGGCCGGTCCCTGGCGGAACAGGTGTACCAGGAACTGGTGAACGGTTCCGATCCGGTGGAGCTGATCCGCCAGACCATCGACGTGCTGCTGGCCGTGGAGGAGGACGCGCTGGTCCCGTTTGAGACGACGCCGGAGTTTGCCGAAGTCTTTGGAGAAGAGGCCATGGAAGCCCTGACGGCGCTTTCTGCGATCCCTGAGGAGACTGCGGAGGAAGAGGAAGCGGCGGAAGCGGAGAGCGCGGCCCCGATGCTCTGTTTCCGGGTCTCCAATATCGATCTGTTGTTTGAGAATATTCTTCTGCTCGAATCCCAGGAGGGAGAGAGCGAAATGTGCTGCCTGGATTATGAGTGGGTGTTTACATTCCCGATCCCGGTGGATTTCGTGCGCTACCGGATGCTGGCTTACGCTTATCGCCAGTACCGCGGTCTGCTGGCAGAGCGGGGATATGAGACGGACGCCGCCTGGATGGAAGCGTTTGGATTGCTGCCGGAGACGGAAGAGATCTACCGGAAGATGGAAGCGGCGTTCCAGAGTTATGTTCATGGGGAGAACCAGCAGATCTATCTGGGCAATTATCTGGTGGAACTGCGGACCGTGGCCGATTACGGCGTGCTGGACGAGGAGCTGATCCGCAAGAGGCGGGAGGTCAAGCGGGCCGAGTACGCGGCGGACCTGATCCGCTACCAGATGAAAGACCAGGAAGTGCAGATGAAAAATTACGCGCTTGCGAAAGATCAGCTGATGCGCCAGGAGGTGGACCGCCAGATCCAGCTGCGCGAGCAGGCCGTCAGGGAGAAAGAAGAGATCATAGCCGGAAAGGACAGCGTCATCGAACAGAAAGACAGCGTGATCCGGGAAAAGGACGCGCTGATCCAGAAGATGACGGAGGTCAAGCGCCTGACGGATAATCATGTGACCAATCTGGAAGCGATGATTGGCGATATGAAGCACGAGATCGGCGAATTGAACGCCGCGGTCAGCTATTATGTCCGGCACCAGACCCTGTATTCCCGGATCCGCAGGAAACTGGGCGACCAGTTTAACAAAATGTACCCAAAGGGTTCCGTAAAGAGGGAGAAGCTGCGCCGCATAAAAACATGGTTCCGTCATCCGGTCAGCACTTATAAATTCTGCCACAGCGAAGAGGGGCAGAATAAGATCGAGGGAGCCCAGGAGATCGGGGAGGCCTATTGGGAGTACGGGCGGCTCGTGTTCCCCGCGGCGGAAAACCTGACGGTGTCCATCATCATACCGGTTTACAATCAGCTGGAATACACGTACAAATGCCTCGTCTCGATCCTGGAGCATACGAAAGATGTGAGCTACGAGGTCATTATCGCGGACGATGTGTCCACCGACGGCACGGAGCGCCTGGGCCGCTATTCCGAGGGACTGGTGATCTGCCGCAACGAGACGAACCAGGGATTCTTAAAGAACTGCAACCACGCGGCGAAGCAGGCCCGCGGGCGTTACCTGATGTTTCTGAACAACGATACGCAGGTGACCGAGGGCTGGCTCAGTTCCCTGGTGGAGCTGATCGAGTCCGACCCGTCCATCGGCATGGTGGGTTCGAAGCTGGTGTTTCCGGACGGACGGCTGCAGGAGGCCGGAGGGATCATCTGGAGCGACGGTTCCGGCTGGAATTACGGCCGCCTCGACGATCCGGACAAGCCGGAATACAACTATGTGAAAGACGTGGATTATATTTCCGGCGCGGCGATTATGATCTCCCATGACCTGTGGGACCGGATCGGCGGCTTCGACGAGAGGTACGCGCCGGCCTACTGCGAGGATTCCGACCTGGCGTTTGAGGTGCGGAAAGCCGGTTACCGGGTGGTCTACCAGCCTAAGTCGAGGGTGATCCATTTCGAGGGCGTGTCCAACGGCACCGATGTCCAGGGCACGGGGCTCAAGCGCTACCAGGTGGAAAATTCGGAGAAGCTCCGGGAAAAATGGGCGGACGAATTTGCGAAGCAGTGCGAGAACAACGGCAATCCCGACCCGTTCCGCGCCAGGGAACGCAGTATGGGCAAGACCATCGTGCTGGTCGTGGACCATTATGTGCCGACCTACGACCGGGACGCCGGTTCCAAGACCACGTTCCAGTACCTGAAGATGTTTTTGAAAAAAGGGCTGGTGGTCAAGTTCATCGGCGACAACTATGCGCACGAGGAGCCGTATTCCACGACGCTGGAGCAGATGGGCATCGAGATCCTGTCCGGGCCGGGGTACGCGGTGGGCGTCTGGGACTGGATCAAAAAGCACGGGCACGATATCTCCGTCGCCTATCTGAACCGCCCGCATATCGCTTCCCGGTATATCAATTTTATCCGGGAAAATACGGACATGAAAGTCATTTATTACGGGCACGACCTGCATTTCCTGCGGGAAGGCCGGGAATATGAGCTGACGCAGGATCCGGAGCGGAAAGAGTCGGCGAAGTACTGGAAAGCCATCGAGATGTCTTTGATGTATAATTCTGACGTGGTGTATTACCCCTCCTATGTGGAGCGGGACGCGATCCTGGGAGAGGACGATACGATCCCCGTCAAGGATATCGTGGCCTATGTGTACGAGCAGTTCCGCCAGGACATCCCGGAGGACTACGAGGAGAGGGAGGGTCTTCTCTTTGTAGGCGGGTTCGGGCATCCGCCCAATGCGGACGCGGTGCTGTGGTTTGCCCGCGAGGTCTACCCGCTGATCCGCCAGAACATGGAAGCCGCAGGCCAGACGCCGCCGGTGTTCTATGTGGTCGGTTCCAAAGCGACCGACGAGATTCTGGCGCTGGAGGAGCCGGACAACGGCATCGTGATCAAGGGATTCGTCACCGAAGAAGAATTAACGCGGCTTTACGATACGGCCAGGCTGGTGGTGGCGCCGCTTCGCTACGGCGCGGGCGTGAAAGGCAAGATCGTCGAGGCCCTCTATAACGGGGCCGTCGTCGTGACCACCTCCATCGGAGCAGAGGGGATCCCGGACGCGGAGACGGTCATGGCCATCGCCGACGACGAGCAGGCGTTCGCGGATGTGGTGACGGAGCTCTACCTGAACCCGGAGGAGTGCCGGGACCTGAGCGTGCGGACCCAGGAATACGTACAGAGGAATTACAGCATGGACGCGGCCTGGAGCGTGATCGCGGAGGATTTCCTGCCACGGGACGCGCAGAGCGGAGAGGAAGCGCCGGGAGAACCGGGGGACGGCCCAGCAGAGGCGGGAGATTTTTCCGCAGCCGCGGAAAACGCGTAGGACCGGATGAAAAAGGGACTGCCGCAAAATACAGTCTATGTAGAAATGGGCCCTATAAAAAGTTAAAAACAGCGGGGGAAAACAGGAATCATCCGTGTTTTCTCCCGCTGAATTAAATGTCAGGCGGTTTTTGCATCATTCCATTTTGCAGTAACTTCTTTCAGATTTCATTTATCAGGCATCCTGTCAATTCTCCATTTCTTTGGCAGACGGCGTTTTTTTCGCATGCGTTTCCTCCTCCCAGGTCCGGTCGCTGATGATGTAGCGCGGCCGTTCTTTGGTTTCCAGGTAGATCTTGCCCACGTATTCTCCGATCATGCCCAGCGATAAAAGCTGGACCCCGCTGATGAAGCAGAGGATGCAGACCGTGCTGGTCCAGCCGGAAATCGCCCGGCCCAGGATCCACGAGACCAGGGAGTACATGATGCCGCAGAAGCTCAGCGTCGAGACCGTGAACCCCATTCCGCTGATCAGGCGGATCGGCCGGATGGACAGGCTGGTGATGCCGTCCAGGGCCAGGGAGATCATTTTCGACAGCGGATAATGGCTGGAGCCGGATCTCCGTTCGCTCCGCCGGTAGTAAACGCTGGTGCTCTTAAAGCCGACTAAGGGAACCATGCCCCGCAGGAAAAGGTTGACTTCTTTGAACTGGGCCAGGGCCGCGAGCGCCCGTTTCGACAGCAGGCGGTAATCCGCGTGGTTATAGACACATTCCACGCCCAGCCAGTTCAGCAGCCGGTAAAAACATTCCGCGGAGAACCGTTTGAAAAATGTGTCCGTGTCGCGGCTGTTTCTGACTCCGTATACGACGTCGCAGCCGTCATAGTAAGCCTGCACCATTTCCGTCATGGCAGCCATGTCATCCTGACCGTCGCAGTCGATGGAGATCGTGATGTCGCAGCGGTCCCTGGCCTCCATCAGACCGGCCAGCACCGCGTTCTGGTGCCCGCGGTTCCGGCTCTGGCGGATGCCTGCCATGTGCCGGTCCTGCTTTGCGAATCTGCGGATCAGTTCCCAGGTAGCGTCCCGGCTTCCGTCGTCCACGAAAAGGATGCGGCTCTCGTCCGATACCAGGCCGCTGCGGATCATTTTCTGCAGGTTTTCCAGAAAAAGAGGGGCCGTCAGAGGCAGGACAGCCTCTTCGTTATAGCAGGGGATCACGATAAATAATGTGGCACATTCCATGATTCTACCTCCTGCGTCCCCGGGATGTTTTCCGGGGACGCTTTTGCGATCGTATGCGGGGATTGTTTTCGCTCATTTCACCGGGGCGGTCTATTCGCCGGAATCCTCCCTCGGGAGCATCCGCGTTTTCAATTCGTCGTAGTTCGGAAAGCCGACGATGATGTAGCGCTCCGATTCAAAGAGGACCGGCAGCGTTTCCGGGTCTTTGAATATCATGTCGGGGGTCTGGTACCGGGTCAGCAGCACAAAGACCGGTCCCTCCGGCTTCTGCTCCACATGCGCTTTGGGCTGCAGCCACTGATACAGCGCGTCCGGGTCAAAATCATACGGCACGGAATTGTAATCCCAGACCTCGACCGCCCCGTCAGAAAATTCCGTCAGGACATTGGCGTCCCAGAATGAGGCATAACCCTTTTTGTATTCTGTCCGGGAGAGGACCCCGGCGGCGTCTTTCAGCTCTGCCGCCGAGTAACCATTGAACCGGTAGGCCCATTCGTTTCCCTCATTTTTTCGGAAAAACAGCTCCATGTCCGCGACCGTACACAGCACGAGAAGCAGCAGGAGATAGTTCCGGATCCTGAAACCGCGAAGATTTTTTATAAACAGGGCGGCCAGGGGAATGAACAGGACTGCTAAGGGGACGAAATACCGTTCATCGAAAGGGATCGTGGTAAAAGAGAAGAGTCCGGCCAGCAGCACGGCGGCGGCCAGGAAGAAAAGCGTCAGGAACCGGTATTCCCAATCGCTTTCCGCCGTTTCCCGCTCGGGCCGCCGTTTCCAGGCCCATACGACGGAACACAGGGTCAGCAGGAAAAAAACGGCAAAGATCATATTGAATACCAGGCCGCTTTTGGAAAATATCCGGAAACCGGCCGTATATCCCATGGCCCGCAGGAAACCGTTTATGCTTCGTTCCAGTCCGGCGAAAGCGTAATCCGTGAAAGAGACCTGGTCCGAAAAATGGGCGAACGTGTAAAGTTTGGAAAGAACGGCGCTGTTGATCAGATAACCGGCCGCCGAGCAGACCAGCAGGATCACGGTCATGCAGAGCATACGGCAGGAGAGGCTGGCCGGATGGAAACGAAAGTCCCGGAAAAAATGGGGATGCTCGATGAAAAACATCGCGACGGCGCAGAGCGTCAGGGGCAGGTACAGGATAAAGATCTGCCGCGGACCGCCCATCCCGGCCGCGCAGGACAGGACGGCCAGCAGCGCAAGTCCGGCAAGGGTGCGGGGGGAGGGTTCTTTTTTCAGCAAACAGATCAGGCCCCCCAGCGTAA
>CANQYH010000112.1 GCA_947628025.1 uncultured Lachnospiraceae bacterium
GTTATCCCCATAAAACGTCCTTTGCCGCTGATGCCGTCAGCGACCAGATAGCTTCTCCCTTTCTGTACGGGGTGTTCCTGCCGGTAGACGGCATGAAAATAGGAAATATGATCCGGCAGATCTCCCTGCCAGCCTGTGATCATATAAAACAGGGTTTTGGGTTCCCTGCTCCGGTTTTCTACGGTAATGCGGCAATGTTTTCGGAAGGGCATTTCAAAATAACTGTTATAGCCGCGGCCGGGCGCCACAAGCATCAGCGCGGAGCTCAGAACCGGGTATCGGCCGTCCTGATCGGCAAAATTTTCATCATAGGCACAGCCGAAAAAAGCGGAAAGGGGCGCTTCCACACTGGGAAATTCATTATTTTCCCAGTAAATGCGCAGGATGAATGAGTGCCCGATGTAACCGGTAAACCACATATGCGTGATGACGCCGGGGCCGTCTGCCTCGCAGATGGTCAGGGTCTCGCCCGGCTTCAGGTCCCTGCAGGGGGACAGTTTTTCGCAATCTTTTCCGCGGGTGCCCCCGTTTCTTGTTCCGGTGGGATTCTCTGCCGAAAAAGCGAACGTGCTTCTGTTGTGGAGCAAATACATATAGAATTTCCTTCTTTCTGATGATGATTCGGACAGGTCTGTGCCGCATGCGAATCGCGGCGGAATGCGGCTTATGATCGTGTTGCGGCTTCATTTTATAAGGCAATATTATAGCAGATAGCAGTAGTCTTGTCCAATATTTTTCGGATGAGTGAATACCGCAAGCGGTTAAGACATCGCCCTTTCACGGCGGTAACACGAGTTCGAGTCTCCTTGAGGTCATATGGGATGCGATTCGTGCATAGAATGGAATATACGGCGACATAGCCAAGTGGTAAGGCGTGGGTCTGCAAAACCCTGACTCGCCGGTTCAAATCCGGCTGTCGCCTCTGGGAATCACAGAAATGTGGTTCTCTTTTTTCGTAGATAAATCCCAGGCTTTTCGGGCTTTCCAATTAAAAAATGGGTATGTGATAAGGCTTAGAAATTTAGCGCGAAAAAGACGTTTTAAGACGCCTTGGTACACTATCTGACGAAAAATAGTGTACAGATAATGTACCAAAATGTGATGAAAAGACCATTTGTTGTAAGGCTTAGTAACTATTAAGCATAGCGATTCTTAATTCCGTAAGGCGTTCCCTGATGAAATTAGTCTTCTGTTTTAAAAGAAGTGGAAAGCATATTTTTATGATCCGTGGCTTTGTGTTCTGTATTCGGATGGGGAAATGCCGCATTCTTTTTTGAAGAATATAGAAAAATGGTGATAATCCTTAAATCCCATGAGCTCGGAAATCCCCTGAACAGAAAGTTCTGTATTAAGCAGCATGGATTGTGCCAGCTCCAAACGCTGCGTGAGGTAATAGCGGTAGGGCGGAATTTGAAATTCTTCTTTATAAAGATGAAGAGCGCGGGAAGACGATAAATGAACGCTTTGCGCGATCTCCTCCAGAGAAAGGGAGCGCGTCAGGTTCTGTTCTATATAATTTTTCATAATGAAAGCCGGGCTATGCTGTGCGGCGGGGCGGCCAACAAAATCGGAAAGGGTTTGAATATAGCGGTGCAGGCAAAAGCAAAGCTGATTGAGACAACCAGCGGGTGATCGTTCGATGTTCTGCATGATTTCATAAAGATATTCTGGCTGTCCAAAACCGGGGATGTGCAACGTGTGTTCCAGCTCATAGTCTGAGAGTAAATGGCGGACAAGGCTGCCGCGGACATTGAACCATATTTTTTTCCAGGGGTCATTGCGATCGGGGAAATAGTGATGGCAATGTCCGGCCTGCAGAATATAGGCATCGCCAGTGCATACCTCCGCTTCTTCATCATCCTGTCTTACAAAGCCTTTTCCCTCCAAAATATATTCAAAAACGTAGAGATCCGCGTGGGAACGATGAATGATATAGTCGGGATTCGGAAAAGTGATGCCGGCGATGATCGGAGAAAAAGCGGGGGTGGAAATACCAGTATAGACGGCATATTGTTCTTTTCCTGGATAATTGTGAGCGGTTATTGGCATAATAGTGCTCCTTTGTATGAAAATAGCAATATTATATACATTTCTAGCAGTATTTTCAATGGATTTTCGTGTTATTTTAGCTATAATATAACTGTAAGGAAAGAATGAATATGCTGGGGAGCAGCAATTATTTTCACAGAGTAACAGCGTTAAAGTGCGCTGTAAAACGGTAGCCGGCAGTCAGGAGGGATTGGAGGAAAACATGGAAAGGATACCGAGAGAAGAACACCCCAGGCCGCAGATGCGGCGGGAAAACTGGATGAATCTGAATGGGGAATGGGATTTTGCTTTTGATTTCGGAAAGAGCGGAGTTGAAAGAAAATTTTACGAAAGAAAAGAATTGGACCGCAAAATATTGGTGCCGTTCTGTCCGGAAAGCGTGCTCAGCGGCGTGGGATATGTGGATTTTATCCCGGCGGTGTGGTACCGGCGCACGGTTATGCTGACGGAGGAGCAGCGGAAAGGACATATTTTGCTGCATTTCGGAGCGGTGGATTATGGCTGTATGGTATGGGTGAACGGGCAGAAAGCCGGAGAGCATACGGGCGGATACGCTTCTTTTGCGGTCGATATTACGGACCAGGCGGTAACGGGAGAAAATCAAATCACGGTGTATGCCTGGGACGACACCAGAAACGGGGCGCAGTGCGGCGGAAAGCAGAGCGGGCGCTATTATTCTCAGGGGTGTTCTTATACCCGCACGACCGGTATCTGGCAAACGGTATGGCTGGAATTTGTGCCGGAACATTATATTAAGAACGTTCAGTTTTATCCGAATATCGCGGAAAATACTTTGACGATCAAGGCGGCCGTAAAAGGGAGCGGAGTTTTGCAGGCGGAGGCTTTTTATGAGGGAGCCAGCTGCGGAAAAGCCAGCGTGCAGGCCGAGGCGGGCAACGGGCTTTTGACACTGCGATTGTCGGAACTTCATCTCTGGGAGCCTGGCCATGGACGGCTTTATGATCTGAAGCTTTCTTTCGGTGAGGATATGGTGAACAGTTATTTCGGTATGCGGGAGATCTGTATTCAGGGCGAAAAAGTTCTGATCAACGGAAAGAGTGTCTTCCAGAGGCTCGTGCTGGATCAGGGCTTTTATCCGGACGGGATCTATACGGCGCCGACAGAGGAGGCGCTGGAGAGAGATATTCATTTGTCTCTGGCCGCGGGGTTCAATGGCGCCAGGCTTCATCAGAAAGTATTTGAGGAGCGCTTTTTGTACCATTGCGACCGGTTAGGGTATCTGGTTTGGGGCGAGCAGGCAAACTGGGGCCTGGATGTAAGCAGAGCGGACGGACTGAAGCGATTTCTGCCGGAATGGATGGAGGTTCTGGAGCGGGATTTCAATCATCCGGCGATCGTTGGCTGGTGTCCGTTTAACGAGACGTGGGATTATGAGGGCAGAAGGCAGGACGACGATCTGCTGCGGATCGTGTACCGTATGACGAAACAATATGATACGACCCGCCCGTGCATTGATACCAGCGGGAATTATCATGTACAGACCGATATTTATGACGTGCATGACTACGATCAGGATCCGGAGAGCTTTCGCGCGCATTACCAGGTTTTTGCGGAGGGAGGAGAATTGTGGGATCGATTATCGTCCAGGCAGAAGCCGGTCAGAGGCGTGCCGGTATTTGTCAGTGAATACGGCGGCATCAAATGGGATGCGGAAAAGCGGCTGGAGAATGGCTGGGGTTACGGAAACAGTCCGAAGAGTATAGAGGAATATCTGGAACGTTATCGGAAGCTGACGGACGCTTTGCTGGACAATCCCAGGATGTTTGGATTTTGTTATACGCAGCTCTATGATGTGGAGCAGGAGCTGAATGGATTATATACATACGGCCGGGAACCTAAATTCGATATGGAAGTAATCCGGAGGATCAACAGCAGGAAAGCGGCGATCGAGGAGGACTGACGGGGAGGATGTTTGGCTTTTTTGCGAAAAACTACCGTTCCCGCCTCTTTAATATGCTATTTTAAAAAAGAAATGGCAAAATAGAAAATAAAATGCGTTCATACAAATCGTCGATAAAATGTGTTTCTTGACAAAATTACGTTAAATTAAAGAAAACAGGTTGATTTACAAAGGTATTTTGGGTATAATGGGCATAGTAACTACATAACAGGCAGATGAGGTATATGTATGGAAATCAAGATTCTCAACCTGACGAAAGCGTACGGAGATTTCAAAGCGGTTGACGACATGAACCTGAGTGTCGCCGACGGCGAGCTGATCGGTCTTTTGGGACCCTCCGGATGCGGCAAGTCCACGACGCTTTTCATGCTGGCAGGACTGACTGAGCCTACCAGCGGCCAGATCTTCTTTGGCGACAAGGAAGTCACCAAGGTTCCCCCGGAGGACCGTGAGATCGGCCTTGTGTTCCAGAATTACGCTCTGTATCCCCATATGACGGTTCTGGACAACATTACGTTTCCGTTGATCAACCGTAAGGTGAAAAAAGCCGAGGCGGTCAAACGGGCCGAGGAGATGGCTCATCTGGTACAGCTGGATGGTCTTCTGCACCGCAAACCGTCCGCACTGTCCGGCGGCCAGCAGCAGCGTGTCGCGATCGCCCGCGCACTGGTGAAGAAGCCCCAGGTACTTCTGCTGGATGAACCGCTTTCCAATCTGGACGCAAAACTGAGAGTGGAGACGCGCGAGGAGATCAAGCGGATCCAGCAGGAAGTCAAGATCACTACATTGTTCGTTACCCATGACCAGGAAGAGGCCATGAGTATCTCTAACCGCATCGCTGTTATGAAGCGCGGCGTTGTGCAGCAGTATGACGCGCCGCAGGCGATGTATCTGAACCCCGTCAATGCTTTCGTCGCCCAATTTTTGGGTACACCGCAGATCAATATGTTCCAGGCCCAGGTTACAAAACGGGGCGTAGAATTAGGAGGCGTGCTGTTGCGCGACCGGCAGACCCTGGAAGCGACCGGCAAGCCGATCGCCGAGGGAACCTACCAGGTAGGCGTGCGTCCGGAGTCCCTGGAGCTTTGCGAAGATGGCTTCACGGTCAGGGCCGACAGCGTCCGCATGACCGGCCGCGACCTGCTGATCTTCTTTAAGATCGGTGCGACGGAACTGCGCGCGCTGACTCATTCCGACCTGCAGCTTCGCACAGGCGACGATCTCTGCCTGCGGGTGCGCAAGAACTCCCTGATCATTTTCGATGCGGACGGAAGCGCCCTGCTGAAATGCTGATGCGGGAGGTGCAGTATGAAACGAAAAAGTTTTAAAGGCTATGCGTATCTGGCTCCGGTGCTGGTGATCATGCTGGTCTTTACGGCCTATCCGCTGGTAAAAGCGATCTTTATGAGCTTTTGCGAGAATTACAGCATCATCAACGGCAGCCACAAGGGCATTAATCTGGAGAATTATAAAGACCTGTTCGAGGACAAGCTGTTTATCCGGGCGCTGGGCAATACGACCCTGTACGTGGCGTTCGTGGTGCCGCTGTCGGTGGTCATTTCACTGGTGATCGCCAACTTATTAAACAGCAATATCAAGTTCCAGGGCCTGTTCCAGACGCTGTACTTCCTGCCCTATGTCACCAGCGTGATCGCGATCGGCGTCGTGTGGCGGTGGATCATGAACAGCAATTACGGCCTTTTGAACTACATCCTGGGATTTTTCGGGATAGGGCCCATCGGCTGGCTGTCGGATCCCAAGTATTCGATGACTTCGCTGATCATATTTGCGGTGTGGAAGAGCCTGGCGTTCAACATCATGATCTTTTTGGCGGCGCTGCAGGGCATTTCTCCGGATCTGTACGCGGCGGCCCGCGTGGACGCGACGCCGAGGCTGAGAGTGTTTTTCAAGATCACGGTTCCGGCCATGATGCCGATCATCGCTTACGCGTTTATCATGGGCATTATCAGCGCGTTTAAGGTATACAACGAAGTGTTCTCCCTGTTCAACAGCAAGGCAGGCCCGGTGAACAACGAGGCGATCACGATCGTGTATTACATTTACGATCAGTTCTACAACAACTATAAATACGGCATCGCGGCGGCAGGCTCCGTGGTTCTGTTCCTGCTGATCATGCTGTTTACCATGATCCAGAGGCTTCCGGGCCGGATCAAGGCGAAAAAGGAGGCGGCGCAGAAATGAAATCAAGGAAACCAATGGCGATCGTGGCCGATATCGTAAAATATGTGGTTCTGATCGCGGGCGCGCTGTTCACGCTGCTTCCGTTTGTGTGGATGGTGCTGTCCTCGCTGAAGTCTGCGAACGAGATCGTACAGATCCCGCCGACGATGATCCCGAGGGAGTTCATGTTCTCCAACTATGCGGAGGCGTGGGCGGAGGCTCCGTTCCCCCGCTACTTCTTGAACACCGTGTTTGTCGCGACGGTTACGACGGTGGGCGTGCTGCTGACCAGTATCCTGTCGGCATTCGCATTCTCGAAGCTGGATTTCCCGGGCAAGAAGATCATTTTCTCGCTGTTTATGGCGACGCTGATGATCCCCGGCGAGATGCTGCTGATCACGAACTTCATCACGATCACGAAGTTAAAATGGATCGATACCTACAAGGCGATGATCGTTCCGTGGCTGGCGAATGTATTTTATACGTATCTGCTGACGCAGTTTTTCTCCAATGTGCCGGATGCGCTTTATCTGGCGGCAAAGGTGGACAAGTGCAGCGATCTGAAGTTTTTGTTTAAGATCATGGTTCCGATGAATAAGAACGCGATCACGACGGTAGCGATCCTGAGCTTCATCGGTTCCTGGAACTCGTTCCTGTGGCCTCTGTTGGTTACGAATTCCACCAACATGCGCGTACTCTCTCACGGACTGGTCCGCTTCCAGTCGGAGGCCGGCACGAAGTACCAGCTGGTCATGGCGGCTTCCTGTATCCTGGTGGTGCCGATCATTATCGTGTATCTGTTCCTGAGAAAGTACATCCTGGAGGGCATGTCCTATACGGGCGTAAAAGGCTGATCCGCGGGAAGAGATCGTATGCGCGGGCGGAAAGCGGAATCGTAAGGGACTGTCCGCTGCGTGTGTGAAAGGCCGGTCCGAAAGACGGAGGCGGCCGATGGATTTTCAGCCATGACGCACGATCGTGCGTTAATATAAATGGCAAGGCAATTTATTTTCTTTTGCAAAAAGGAGAGGCGATTATGAAGACGAAGAAACTGATGGCTCTGACGATGGCGGCCGTGATGGGTGCGAGCCTGCTGACGGCCTGCGGCGGCGGTGACGCCGGCACGACCACGGCGGCTGCCGGCGGCGACGAAAGCGGGATCCAGCCGGTTACGATCACATTCTGGCATGGCATGAACAACAAGCAGGAGCAGTCCCTGACCGAGCTGACGAACAAGTTCAATGCGGAGAATGAGTACGGCATCACCGTAGAACTGGTGAACCAGGGCTCCTACAGCGATCTGCAGACCAAGCTGATGGCCAACGCGGCGGCCGACACTCTGCCGGATATGGCGCAGGCTTACAACAACTACTTCACGGATTATGTGGATAAGGTAGTTGCGCTGGACGATTTCGTGAAGAACGATTATCCGGACTGGGACGACATCCTGGAGAGCTATCGTACAGAGAACAGCGAGTACGGCAAGATCACCGGCGTTCCGTTCAACAAGAGTACCTATCTGTTCTTCTACAACAAGACCATGTTCGACGAGCTGGGCCTGACGGCTCCCAAGACCTGGGATGACCTGAAGCACATCGGCGAAGTGATCAAAGAGAAGAAAGATCTGGCTGCGATCGGCTACGACAGCATGTGCGATATGCTGGAGGCTGCGCTCCGTCAGCACGGCGAGCAGTATGTGGACGAGACCGGTGCTCTGTTCAATACCGCGGGCGGCCTGGAGACCGTGCAGTTCATCATGGATCTGTATAACAATGGTTATGCCCGTCTGGTAGGCGAGGACAATTATTTCTCGGATTCTCTGAGCAACGGCATGATCGGCGGTTACGTAGGTTCCTCCACGGGCGTTTCCTACATTTCCACGGATATCCCCGGCAAGGAGTTTGAGCTGGGCGTAGCTCCGGTGGTCGGCGACGTGAAGAACGCTGCTTACAACGCTGGTACCAACCTGGTTATGTTCTCCAAGGACGCCAACAAGCAGAAAGCAGTCTGGGAATACATGAAGTTTATCACTTCTAAAGAGTCTACGCTGAAATGGGCGATGGATACCGGCTATCTGCCGATCCGTACCTCCGCGTATGAGTCTGACGAGTGGAAGAATTTCATGGCGCAGGATATCACCGCGCAGGCCGCTTATGAGCAGTCTCCCTACGGCTTCGTGTCCAAGGCTTCGTTCACTGGCAGCAACGAGATCCGTTCCGTTGTGTCTACGACTCTGAACGAGCTGATCACGGAGAAAGCCGATGCGCAGACCGCGCTGGATACGCTGGTTGCCGCGATCAACGACGTACTGGAATAATGGAACCGGCACCCGGACAGCGGGCAGTCGGAAGTCAGATGGAATAGCAGTTTATTTCCCTGCGGGCCGGGCGCGAACCGTTCGGTTCCGCAGGGAAAATTTTCCCCGCGGAGAGCTTCAGGGGAGCGGAAAACGGGGCGGTTGGGATGGAAAAGACCGGCGGAAGCAGACAGAGACGGAATACGAAATGGTTTGGACGGGGATAGAGCTCCGGTCTCGTGGGATGGAGTTTGATGGAGAGCGGTTTTCGGTAGCGGCCTGGCGGCGGTGAAATGGTTCGGCGGGAGATGGACCGGTTGGGGAACGGTTTTGTCGGGGAACGGATGACGGACCGGCCGGGGAACGGTTGGCAGGGAAGAGAAATGACTCGATCTGGAATGGGTTTTACAGAAAAAGGATTTGGCGGAATGGAGGAATTGGAAGATCATGACAAGGATCACTTTTTATAAAGGACTGAGAGAGATCGGCGGTACCTTTGTGGCGGTGGAAACGGAAAACACGGTCTGTATGTTCGATTTTGGCTTTACGGTTTCCGGGCGGTGCGACGACAGCGTCCGTCTGCGGAGAGATTCTATCGTTGAGGATTATGTGCGGATCGGGATGCTGCCTGCCGCGGACGGGATATACGGGGAGAAACCGGCTGCCTGCCTGGGGCTGCGGCCCTACGGACAGGGCGGAAAGGACCGGTTTTTCTTTATTTCGCATATGCACATCGATCATATGGGCGGACTGGGG
>CANQYH010000113.1 GCA_947628025.1 uncultured Lachnospiraceae bacterium
CTGTATGCGCAGGCGGCCGAATTGCCGGAGGATGAGCAGAACGCTTTCCTTGCGGAGAACGGTATTGCGGACACTCCCTACTCCGAAGAAGCGGCTGCATCTTACAGCTATGTGACCGGCCGGCAAAACGGCGCCCTGTATGAGGACGACACGGAGGATAAGACCGGTTACAGCTACGCTACAGGGCAGCAGAGAGGCGCATCTTACGCCCCGAAAACCGTGGATGGGGATGCATACAGCTATCTTACCGGTCAGAAGAGCAGCGCAAACCGCAACGATCTGTACGCTCAGGCGGAGGAACTTCCGGAAGACCAGCAGGATGCTTTCTTAGCTGAAAACGGCATTGGAGAAACGCCCTGGTCCGAGGAAGCGGCGGCGTCTTACAGCTACGCCACAGGCCGGCAGAGAGGCTCATCTTACCGGCAGGGCGATGATGCAGACAGCACGCAGGATATGTCCGGGTACAGTTACCAGACCGGGCAGCAGCGCGGCAATAGTTATCACAAGTAAGCAACACAACGGAAAAATGTGCAAAATGGCAAACCGTCCGGGCGGCGGTTTGCGTTTTGCGTTGTTCAGGAGGAAAATCATGGCGTATCTATTGGCTGTCGATGACGAAAGGGACATTGTAGAACTTATTTCCCGTTTTGCGGAGCATGAGGGTCATACCATCGATACGGCGGATAACGGCAAAGAAGCAGTCCGTTTATGCAGTGAAAACAATTATGACCTGGTCATCCTCGATATTATGATGCCGGAAATGGATGGATTTACCGCCTGCAAAGAAATCCGTAAACAGAAACAAACGCCCGTTATCATGCTTTCCGCATTGGGTACGGAATATGACAAGCTGATGGGGTTTGAATTGGGCATCGACGACTATGTGGTAAAACCATTCTCTCCCCGGGAACTGATGGCGCGGGTCAGGGCGGTCCTTGCAAGAAACGCCTCCGGCGGGCCGAAAGATGAGATCGTGATACAGGGCATCCGCATGGATACGCTGGCCCACGAGGTCTTTGTGGATGGGATAAAGACAGACTTAACCGCGAAAGAGTACGAGCTGCTTGTTTATTTCATACAGAACAAGGGGATCGCTCTGACGCGGGAGAACATACTGAACGCCGTGTGGGGGTATAACTATTTCGGCGACGACCGCACGGTGGACTGGCAGATCAAGCTGCTGCGCGGCAAGCTGGGGCCTTATCGGAAATGTATCGTGACTTTGCGGGGAACGGGGTATCGGTTCGATGAAAAAGCGTAAATCTTTCGGTGTAAAACTGTGGCTATGGTTTGTTCTTTTTTCCGCTGTCATCTTTCTTGTGCTCTGGCTTTTGCAGACGGTATTTTTACAGAGTTTTTATAACGATATGGCGATTCGCGGCGCGGAAAAAGCGGCAGAGAAAATGGCGGAGCATTCTTCAAGCGCGGATTTCTATGATATGATCGACGAAACGGCAGCGGAAAACTCCCTGCTTGTGTTTGTGACGGACGCCGGGGGAACGATCCTGTACAGCGCCGACGAATATAAGCGTCTTTACGGGGAAGACGAACCGGATGAGCACCGAAACGAGAATCCCTACTTTGCTGCTGATAAGGTTCTGAACTGGGAAAAAGGCGCGCTGCGGAATTTGCCGTACAGTTATGAATCGCTCATTGCGAAACTCAGGGAGAGCGGTTCAGACAGTGCCGGCTTTGTCACGGAAGACAACATGGCTTATGTGACGGGAAAGATTCTGGACAGCGGAAATATTCTCTATATCAGTATGCCCCTCGGAACGGTCGGCGGAACGGTCCGGATATTGCGGCTCCAGCTTGTATGGGTCTCCGTTCTGTCTCTGATTTTGGGTTTTGTCCTTGCATGGGCCATTTCCAGACGGTTTGAGAAGCCGATCGAAAAGATAGCCGATTCCGCCAGGGAGATTGCCGGTGGCAATTTCCATCCGGAACTTCCGACGGGCTTCTGCGCGGAGCTGGACGAACTGGCGGATACGCTGGGCGAGACGGCGCTGAGTTTGGAAAAAGCCCAGAACGCTCAGCGGGAATTTCTCGCCAACGTCTCCCACGATCTGCGGACGCCTCTCACCATGATCAAGGGTTATGCGGAAATGGTCAGAGAGATTTCGTGGAGCGACACAAAAAAGCGGGAAAAGGACCTGGATGTCATCACCCGCGAGGCGGACAGGCTGACGGCGCTGGTCAATGAAATCCTGGACTTTTCCGCTATGCAGTCGAACCGTGAGCCGCAGGAGTACGGCGTTATTGACCTGAGCCGCGCGATCCGCGAGGTGATCGGGCAGTTTTCGCCTTTCTGCGAACAGAACGGCTTCGTGATCGAGACAGAGATTACGGACGGCATCACCGTGTCCGCGGACGAAGTGCAGATCAAGCGGGTTGTCTATAATTTCATCGACAATGCTGTAAATCATACGGACGAGAGCAAAAAGATCAAGGTGTCGCTGACGGCGGCGGACGGCTTTGCGAGGTTTGAGGTGACCGACTACGGCAAGGGAATTACAGACGAGGACCTCCCCTATATCTGGGACCGCTACTATACCGCACGGAACAGAAAGAACAAAGCCGTCGTTTCAGGGCTGGGCCTGTCCATCGCAAAAGAAATTTTAACGGCGCACAGAGCGAAATTTGGCGTTGACAACAGGAACAACTGCACATTCTGGTTCGAGCTTCCAATCGCTTCCGATCTTCTCTTTGACAAGAAAGATTGTTTTTTCCCGTAAAAATGCTATAATGGTTCTCATCGGGAGCCATCCATGATGCGATATGCTTCAGGCCAGCGGGTTCTCAAAATCATACCAGAGAGCAAACGAGGGCGGAAGCATGGTTTGGACGGCCCGGATGAAAAACAGCTGGCGTGGCAGAGAAAGATCTGGCCGATGCGAATGCCGGCGTGCGGCGAACCCCGCGGCGGGCATCAGCGGAAGAGAGAGCGGATGACGGCAATCAAACCGTAGCAGAACAGCGCTCCCACTACGGCCGCCGCCTCGCAGCCGAAGAGGATGATGAGCGCTGATGAGAAGATGAATCCCAAAGGACCGGGACCCATGCCGGGAGACTGCAGGCCCATGGACAGGGTGTAAATAATTTCACAGGCAATACAGCCCAGCAGACTCATGACGAAAGGCAGGAGCCAGAGGATCGGCCGTTCTACCTGAAAGCAGAGAAGCAGCTCCAGCACGAAAAAGTAGACGAATAGGATTTTCATGGCAAGATCATTGAACGCGCCGCCCGCCAGGATATCCAGGACCAGCAGGAATGCGCCCGGCACGACGGAAAACAGCGCTGCGACGATCAGGGCGGAAAGAACCGGATGAAATTCGGAAAAATCGCGGATCATGGAAATCCTCCTTTGCGGTACAAAATAAACGGCAAGATCATTATACTGCGTTTTCGGAAAATTGCAAGAGAGCGGCGAGGGAGGAACGATGAAGAAAACCGCATTTTTAAACATTGCGAAGCGCCTCAACGGAGAACTTCATATCGTGCCGCTGCTCTACGGCTCGCTGGGACTGGAACAGCGGCTGCATGCGGATCTGCACGCGGACGATATCGACATATTGGTCCCGGAGGTATTTCTGGGGGAGAAATGGCACGATCTCGCCTCGGTCATGGAGGAGGGCGGATACGTCCTTTACGACCTGCATGAACACGCGTTTGAACGTTCGGGCCTGTGCGCGGCGTTCGCTTCGTTTGAAAGCCTGACGCCGTTTGCGGGGATCGATCTGTCGGGGATCCCGGTGATCGAGGAAGCGGGCGTCCGCTATTATCTGTTGGACCTGCGGGATTACCGGAACGTGTACGCCGCGTCCCTGCAGGACGGATACAGAAAGAACGTGAAAAACAAGAACGATAGGCAGAAACTTCGGCTGATCGACCGGGCGCTTGCGGAAGAAGCCGCCCGCAGGCAGGACGAAACAAAAAAAGGAAAAGATACGGGGCCGTTATCCCTCAGTTCACGTCGAAAGCGAGAATAAACGCGGCCGGACCGTCGGATAGGATGGAAACGCCGTCATGTAAGGAAAGCGAAAAACTCTGAAAGGGAGGGAAACCATATGGAATTTGTATTTGAGAACCAGTACGATCAGGAAGCGATGACCGCGATGGCCAGAGGCCTGCGAAAGACCGTCCGGGCGAAGCACAGCCGCCGCAGCCACATATTCGGATGGATCGTGACGGTGCTGGCGCTGCTTCTGGTCTTCTGGTCCGGGGAAAACGGGTTCGGATTTCAGCTTTCGCTGCGCTCGGTATTCATGCTTATCATTGTGGCGGTCCTGGTGGCGGTGCTTTTATGGGAAGATGCGATTAACGGGTATGTGGCCCGCAAACGGGTGCTGCCCGGCACGCAGAAAGCGAACGTCACGTTCCGTGAAGATGGTTTTACTTCCGAGACGGAAGTCGGCTCCACCGCGTTCCGCTATGACAAGATCGCGGCTCTGGCGGAAAACGATCATTATTTCATCTTTATCTACAGCGCCAGCCACGCGCAGATCTACGACAAGCGAAGGATGTCCGGCGGCACGCCTGACGAATTCCGCGCGTTTATCAAACGCATGACGGAAAAACAATTCATAAAGATATGAGCGGACCGGTCGCGGTCCGGGCGGAACGGGCGTGCTGCCAGACTGAAACTTTTTCGGACTGGGGGACGCCCGTTTTTCATAAAAAACTAAGAATCTCCGTACTTGCCGCGGCCGGTCAGCTGTGGTAGAATACGAGATGTCGAAAGAAAGTTTCGCCGCGGAAAGCCGGAGGCGGCAGCCAGGCCTTTGCCGGAGCGGATAGAAAAAGCCGGAGGCGGCCATACTTCTGGGGGATCTGGCTTTTTCATAGACGGACAGCTGACCGCTGCAGCCCGGTCGTAAGGGTTTAAGCAATGAAACGATTCGTCTTAACTGGCTGTTAGGTCAGGTATCTGACCACCACAAACTGATTATAAGAGGAGGAGAAGACAAATGTGTACGGCAGCAACTTATAAGACAAAGGATTTTTATTTCGGCAGGACCCTGGATTATGAGTTCTCTTACGGCGATGAGATCACGGTGACGCCCCGGCGTTATCCGTTCCATTTCCGGACGATGGGGACGATGGAGAGCCATTACGCGATGATCGGCATGGCCCATGTGGCGCAGGACTATCCGCTGTATTACGAAGCGGTGAATGAAAAGGGTCTGGGCGTAGCGGGCCTGAATTTCGTCGGGAACGCGCACTATAAGGACGTGGCCGAAGGGAAAGACAACGTGGCCCAGTTCGAGCTGATCCCCTGGATCCTGGGGCAGTGCGCTTCGGTCCGGGAGGCGCGGGCGCTTCTGGAGCGCATGAACCTGGTCAACATCCCGTTCAGCGACGCATACCCGCTGGCGCAGCTGCACTGGCTGATCGCGGACCGCGACGAAGCGATCACGCTGGAGTCCGTGAAAGAGGGACTGCGGATCTACGACAATCCGGTGGGCGTCCTGACCAACAATCCGCCCTTTGACGAGCAGATGTTCAATCTGAACAATTATATGGGCCTGTCGGTGAAGCCGCCGCAGAACCGTTTTTCGGAGAAGCTGCAATTCCAGACCTACAGCCGCGGCATGGGCGCGCTGGGACTGCCGGGCGATCTGTCATCCATGTCCCGCTTCGTCCGCGTGGCGTTCGTGAAGATGAACTCCCTTTCCGGCGATTCGGAAGCCGAGAGCGTCAGCCAGTTCTTCCATATCCTGGGTTCCGTCGACCAGCAGAGGGGCTGCTGCGATCTGGGCAACGAGAAATTCGAGATCACGATCTATACCTCCTGCTGCAACGCGGACAAAGGGATCTATTACTATACGACCTACGACAACCATCAGATCACCGCGGTGGATATGCACAGGACCGACTTAGACGGCGCGTCCCTGACACGGTATCCGATCATCACGGGCGAGCAGATCCATTGGCAGAATTAAGCCGCCGGTGAGAGCGGAGAGCGGGGACTCCGCGTCTGCGAACGCCGCGCGGAGCGGAGAAACGCCGAAACGGATCCTGGGGGAGGACCTATGAAAAAGAAGCATGAGAAAATGAAAACGAGATGTCTGTGGATACTTTTGCTGGCGGCTGCGGTCGTGCTGGCCGGGTGCGGCAGAAAATATGAAAAAAAGGAACTGCCTCAGACCCGCACGACGCAGGCTTCCGAAAAATATTATCTGGAGACAGACGCGGGCGGCGCGCAGGCAACGACCGCCCAGGAGACAACGAAAGACGCGACAGCCGGAGAAGCTCCTGAGACGCAGCCGGAACAGGAACCGGAGACAGACGCTACGTCCGATTCCGGCCAGGATCTCAGCAATACGTCTTCACAGCCGGGAGATACCGCCGCGGCGGAACCGGAGAGCCAGACGCAGCTTCCGCAGGAATCGGAAAGCGTCCTGCAGCCGTCGGATTCTGCAGCGGCAGCGGAGAGTATGTTCCCGTTCACGGACGTAGCGGGCAAGGAATTTTATTTCAGCAGCGGCGCGGGGGCCTGGTACACGGTGCTGCATATCCGGGAAGACGGAACCTTTGACGGGCATTATCAGGACGCGGATATGGGAGACGCCGGTGAGGCTTATCCGAACGGGACCCTGTATTACAGCACGTTTTCCGGCAGCTTCACGGTTCCGGAGCGAGCGGGCGACGATGCCTGGGTGTTCCGCATCGCCTCGATCGAGTATGAGCGCGAGCCGGGAACGGAGGAGATCCTCGACGGGATCTTTTACAAATATACCGACGCCTATGGGCTCGAAAACGCGGAGGATCTGTATCTCTATCTGCCGGGGGCGCCGATCTCCGGTCTGCCGGAGTCTTTTGTGCGCTGGGTCGGGTATTACAGCGTAAGAGAGGTCGAGGGGCTGCCGCTGCCGTTTTACGGTCTGTTCAATGAGAACGCCGAAGAGGGGTTCAGCACGCCCATTGAGGAGGGGGTGTATGTTTCTCCTGAACGATACGCCGTAGACTGGCTGATCCAACAGGCGGAGGACGCCGGCAAACTTCTGGAGGCGGACCTGCAGGCGGCGCAGACCCAGGCGGATATGAACCAGATCTCGGGACAAATCTACGAGAATTGGGACGGCGCGCTCAATGCGGCCTGGAAGATACTGAAATCCTATTTTATGTATCCGGAGGAGCGGATGGCGCAGCTCACCGAGGAAGAACGTGCCTGGATCGCAATGAAAGAGGAGGCTGTCCGGGAAGCCGGGAAAGAGTATGAGGGCGGCTCCATGCAGGCCATGGTCCAAAACCTGAAAGCCGCCGAACTGACCCAGGAACGGCTCTATGAACTGGGAGAATATATTTCTTAGTCAGAATATCTTTGCCGCCGGGCGTCCCTTTCCCTGACGGGAAAAACAAATAATAAGCCCTTTTCCATTACTTGATGCTGACGGTCAGCGGTGAGCGATGGAAAAGGGCTTTTTGTTATGTTAAATGAAAGGATGGCTGCTTTTGCCGCCGCCAGGGTTACACTAAAAGGATCGCTGCCTTTGCCGCCGCCAGGGCTACACTAAAAAGATCGCTGCCTTTGCCGCCGCCAGGGCTGCACTAAAAGGATCGCTGCCTTTGCCGCCGCAGAGTTACTCTGAAAGGTTCGCTGCCTTTCACCGCTAGGACAACGCTGAAAGGATGGCTGCTTTTGCCGCCGCCAGGGTTATTCCTCCTCGATCCCTCCCACGGTCACATTCCGGATCGATACGGCCAGCGGCCCGTCGTAACGGGAGGAGCGGTAGCGTTCTTTCGAAAAGATCATCTGGCCCTGGACCTCCGGCAGGATCCCGTTTACGGAACCGCCGGTCACGGTTTTTACCGTTTTCCCGTCAAACAGATAGGCCAGCCGGATCTCCCCGCCGAAATGCCCGGAGAACGAATCCATCTGGAAATCCGAAAACGAAACGATATGCAGGTACGGCTGCTTCTTCATTTCCGCCAGAGGGGTGGAGCCGATGGGGACCTGGATGCTGCGATAAATGCCGGTCGGTTCGATCCCCAGATAATAGCAGAAGCGGCGCGCGCCGTGGATCGTCTGCAGGACCCCGTTTTCCAGGAGTGTCCGATCATGCAGCGGAACGCCCTGCAGGTCGTAGGGGTCCGCCGCTTTCAGGATGACGGTCAGCGCGTCGCCCCGGATCTCCCCGCCCTGGACCGCCTGTCCCGGCGCGTAATCCGAATAGTGCTGGTAGACCATGGAAGCGTCGGAGCGGTCCAGATAATAACTGAGAAGCGTGTTCACATGCTCTTCGGAAAGAATGACCGTATAACGACCCCCTTTCGGCGGATTGGCAGCCCGGGCGCGGTCTTTCGTCCGCGTCATCGCGTCCGCAACTTCTTTTTGGAGGATGACGAGATCCGGCTCCCGCAGCGAAAATGTGTGGTGCGTCTCTACATCGGCAGGCGACAGGCACTGGATCACGTATTCGCCGTTTAGGTTCCAGTTCTCCCAGCTTACGTCCATGCCGTTGGAATTGATCACCCGGCTGGTCCATTGCTCCGCAAAGATCTCCGCCGAATTGATGAAGACCTCTTCCGTATCTTCCGCCGCGAAAATGGCCTCCGCGACCGCTTTCAGATTTTCCTCCGGACTTTTTCCGGCAAACCCGCTTTTCGACGGTACCAGCTCTTCTTTGGAGCCGGAGATCAGGGGATAGTAGGGATTGGGCACGAACGAGGCCGCGTGGTAAGCGGTTCGCAGGGCCTCTTTCAGCTCCGATTCTTCCATGCCGGGATAGACGGGCACGGAAGAATCTCCCGTGAAACGTTTGCCGTCTTTCTCAAAGTCCCGGTAGACGCTGACGGTGTAATCGGTCAGCGTGGTGCGGCGTTTCAGGTCCTGACGGCGCCGGACATAAAACGCTTCCGCCGACCGGGACCGGATCTCCCGGATGCCGTACTGGCGGATCTGTAAATCGTTCAGCGCATGTATGATTCGTTCGATCATCGGTTTTTCCTCCCTTCTCATCCCAGACGGATCCTGGCTTTGATGTACGGACCGCCGTCGGACACTTTGACCCATTCTTTATACCCTTTGCCGCAGAATCCGCCGCCGGACAGTTCGGGCGTGGGGGACATCATGGTGATGGACTTTAACAGGTCCGGGACATAGCCGGTCAGGACGATGGGA
>CANQYH010000114.1 GCA_947628025.1 uncultured Lachnospiraceae bacterium
TTCTCCTTATCGCCGAACTTCTTGCCGGTGATCTCCTCCATCTTGCCGATATACTCCATGATCTGGCCCATGATCTCTTCATTGATCTGGCGGCCATCCTCATAATACTGTGTGCAGGCCTCGGTCGTGATCGTGAAACCCTGGGGGACCGGAAGACCCAGATTGGTCATTTCCGCCAGGTTCGCGCCCTTGCCGCCAAGCAGATTTCTCATGTTGGCGTTGCCCTCGCTAAACAAATACACCCATTTGTTTGCCATAAATCATTCCTCCTGAAGTTTTGTGATAGTGTGAATGTTCTCCTATCCTGTTCTCACCATCCGCTCTTGTTCATTTCACACGCTGCTTCCGAATGGCGCTTTACAGCATAGAAAATAAATGGGCTGCGGACAGTCTGTTAATATTATAACATATTTCTTTTTCAAGTAAAGGGCAGAAATGGAAAAATTTCTCTGTTTTTCCTAATGTAAGTGTTTACAATCCAATACAAGATCCCGACCGCCCCGCTTTTCCGCCGCCGTCACGCTTATTCTGTCCTTTTTCCGGCCTGTTACTCTCCCAAACGCAGAAAACCGCGGGACGGCTCTCGCCCCCGCGGTTTCCCCTGCTGCCCAGCCGGAGCGCTCCGGCCGCGCATATATAAAAGGAATCATCCCTCGATGGAAATATATTTCTTCTGCTCTACTTTCGGCTGAAGTTCTTTCTTCGGGATCGACAATTTCAGGATCCCATCCTCAAATTTCGCCCGAATGTCTTCCTCCGTCATATCCTCGCCTACGTAAAAGCTCCTGCTGCAGGAACCGACGTAACGCTCCCTGCGGATATACTTGCCATGTTTATCTTTCTCGTCGTTGTTCTGGTTCGTATGAGCCTCGATGGTCAGATAACCGTCTTTCAGCACCGCCTTGATATCTTCTTTCTTAAAGCCCGGCAGGTCGATATCCAGCTCATAGCCTTTCTCATGCTCGCGGATATCGGTCTTCATCAGCTGATTCACCTGCATCTCCGGCATACGGCCGCGGAACGGGAAATCCTCCATCCAGTCATTAAACATCGTGTCTCCAAAAATACTCGGTACTAACATAACTCATCGCTCCTTTTCTATGATCATTGGGTTTATCTGCTCTGACAAAGCTCTTTTCCTTTGTTCTAAGTGTACTATAACACATATTGTTAGCACTGTCAAGAGATGAGTGCTAAAAATCTGTGAAGATTCTGTGAACAATACGCCTCCCATCCGAATAAAACGCAAAAAGGCCGCTGCAAAGATCCGCTTTCCCTCAAAGCGTCCTTTACAGCAGCCCTGTTTTAGTTAAATTCTATCCGAAAGACCCGATCCGGCATCAAACGCCAGATACGCCTCAATCACTCCCCTGCATCGCCGCCGAAAGCTGCGCTTACTGCACCCACACTCCGTCAGCGTCGACTTCCAATCCGTCCGGGGTATGGGTACTTCTCAGCATGTTCCCGGCTGCTCCGAGATAATACCACAGGCCGCTGCCTGGATCCTGGAACCATGTATTCTCCAGCATATGCCCATCTCCCGCCAGATAAAAATACATATCGCTCCCCTCGGCCTTATACCATGCGTTGCTGAGCATATAACCATCGGCGCCCATACGATACCAATGACCGTCCGCAGGATCCCGATACCAGTCGTTCACCATGTAAGTGCCGTCCGGATACTGGATCCACCAGCCTTTGCTATCGTGGGCCCATGTACCGTCCGTCCGGAAAGAAGCGGAACCATTAACAAACTGGATGTAACAGCCCAAACGTCCGGATTCGCTCCCAGTCTCCTCCGAATAATAAAAGCTGGAAATGCAGAACCGGTAATCCTCCGGCTGGCGCCCATTCTCCTCAGCCGCCGCTTTCGCCAGCTGATAGATATCAAAGCGAGTAGGCTCATCCAGAGAATCGCTCAATGTAATACGGATATCATAAGCCGGATTCACCAAACTCTCATACCCGTCGACATCCCCATTAAAAGTAATGCCGCCGTCTTCATCGGCTAAATACCCATTCAGAACGAACCTTCTCCCCGCACCGTCCGGATAAATCATCAATTTCTCATCATTCTTAAAATACCATAACCCACCCGTCCATTCCTTATAGATATGGACAGGCTGCTGCCCGATCAGGCCTCCTCCTAATATACCTGATCGGAGATCGATCTCTCCAAACTCCGACGATTTCATCGTAAACTCTTCGCCCTTCACACTGGAAGTGTACCACCACGCCCAGGACGTCGACACGCTCCCCAGCGTCAGGCATGCGGAAACCGCCGCAGCCGCCAACATTTTACTTCGTCTCATCCTATTTGCCCTCCTTTGATTTTCGAGAAGAAATTCGACGCGCCCCGTTTCTCCTCGTATGTGAATTTGACGCATTTTTATCTTACCCCCCGCAACTTTTTGTCAATCTTTTTTCGACATCCTGCCATTTAGCAATTAGGCCAAAAGAAGATGCCTGGCCTTTCGCGCAGGCATCTTCCCTCATAGACAAGACGTATGCAATTACTCTTTGTCAAACAAACTATCTTTTCAAACAGTTATTTTTACTGCACCCACACACCGCTGGCGTCCACCGTGTAACCGTCCGGCGTTGTGGTATTGACCAGCATATGACCGTCCGCCAGATCCAAATAATACCAGATGCCGCCGATCTGCTGCCAGCCGGTTACCATATGCCCTTTTTTGCCGTCAGAGACCGAGCTCAGGTAATACCACTTATCTCCATCCTGGACCCAGCCGGTCACCATATGACCTCTCGCCCCGTCGGAGACCGGACTCAAATAATACCATTCGCCGCCATCCTGGATCCAGCCGGTCATCATTTTTCCTTTCGTCCCATCAGAGGTCGGATTCAGATAATAGTAATTACCATCTGTATCCAAATACCAGCCGGTCACCATATGGCCGTCTGCGTCAAACATGAACCAATCGAAATCTGACTGTCCCTGATCTACATGAGCGTAAGGATTATAGACCGCTGCCCATTTGCTTACATAAGCATTGCCGTCAGCATCCGCAAACTTCCAGCTCTCTCCCTCCTGGGTCCAGCTGCCTGCCACCACATACTCAGGCGTCCCTTCCGGAAGCACCGGCTGTTCTGTCTTGCTGGATGCCGTTTTCGCAGTCTCGGTATCCTTGCTCTTGTTGGAGCTGCTGGAAGACGGTTTCCGGCTGCCGCCAGAAGAACTGCTGGAACCGCTGCTGGAGCTACTACTGCCGGAACCGCTGTCGGAACTGCCACTATCCGAACCGCTGTCGGATGCGCTTCCACTATCGTCATTATCACCCGTCTCATCCGGAACAACAGGAGTCTTCTCTACAACATTAATCGTATAATCAAGCGAAGCATCACACCCTTGCTGTTGTACAGTTACTTTCGTTGTTCCTGCCTTTTTACCCATCACTTTGACTGCCACATAATAACACTTCTGTTCTTGATTATATCTAATATAAGGGTTGCCTAAAACAACATTCTCATTATCCGATTCTATTGTCGCATCCCACCACCGATCATAGCCACCATCATAATACAAGCCATTACTAGACATAAACACAAAATAACTAGGTTGTTACTCATCATAAATGGGTTCAAAATACAAATATGTCTCTGAATCTACATCAACCGAAATCTTATCACCAGACTCCGGATATCTTTTCAAATCTACAACTTGATTCTGATGATACCCAAGAAGTTCGTCATCTGGACTTTCATTAAAATCCAATGAAAAAGATCCGAAAGAATTAACAAGCGCGGAAACATATACTCCTGTATATCTATCATCAAACCAGTCGTTCCCATACATCCGTTCCTCTGCCATCACATCTGCCCAACGATTTCCGCCTAAAAACACAGAATTATCTTCTCTTTCACGTTTTTCATTAACATAATGCGTCCATTTTGCTACTTGACCCCTACCAAAAGTCGCATAAACCGATACGTGTATAGGTATATACTTATCTTTCATTCCTGCTTCTGACAACACTTGATCTAAAGTTGCTGAAAACTTATCATTGATATAGAGTTTTATATCCCAGTCTACATCCATACGGTTCACGTCAATACCCAGAGCCTCATTTAATTTCCAATCAATATCTGTAACATTTATTTCCTGACGTATCCATATATTATTTCCATTATCAATCTCTTTTTTATATTTATTATGAATCAATTCCATTATTTCCTCATTGTTAAGAATACCACTCATTCCTACCCAATACGATAATTGATAATCTAAAATATCGTCCGCGTATTCAAACACAGCTTTTTTTTCCTCGGCTCCCAACTCTAAGTTTTCAATCAATTTATTCTTTAATTTCGTACGTTTGCTCTCATCAGATAAAACTGTCGCTGGACCTCCATGTATATCTCCATAAACCCCTCCCCCTACTACAATATCATATGAACTTTTGGGATTCATAGACGGGTCTTCAACATTAGCTTCACAAATTACTGTTAAATTAGTCTTACCCTTTGATTTCCCGGTTACTTTTATTTTAACAGCATTTGCAGATAATCCTTTAATTTCCTCGATCCCTACAACTTTAGCCGTGGCTATGCTTGAATCTCCAATCTCTAATTTCAAAGCATCTTTGCACAATAAAAGAACTTGTTCGTAATCTTTACCTGAAATTTTTTTCCCGATACCTGGAATAATGTATATATACTCGTCCATATTTATCGGAACATTGATAACTTTTGTATCTAATTCTTCACCAAGATCAGTAATATCTGAAAGTGAATACGTTTTTTCCTCATATGTAATACTGCATACAGGAGCGCTGTTTCCGTCTCCTAATGCTAGCTTTACTGTACCGGCAGCTGAACTCCTGACCGAAAACGTACCTTCCATACCATTCCATGTAATCTCACTAACGGTTACATCCGTTTTTTGAATGCTGTCTCCTTCAACTGAAACTTTGATATCCTGCCTATCAATTTCTTTCATTGCATCAGAGGCGGTTGCACATTCTATTGCATCTGTCCATTCCCCATCAATATCCGATTTAGTCTGCGCTACTCCCGTTATATATACTCTCACCTGATTCCCTACATAAGCCCGTTTTTGATCAGGTTCCATCGTAATGCCCTTAATTTTCCAGTCATCGTTTTCGCCGCCGCCCAGATTGACTGCCGCCAGCGCTGATACCGGCAATGATGTCGCCAGCAAAATGGCAGCCATCAAAACCGCCAAATGCCTTTTTACTGTATGTTTCCGTTTCATATCTTTCATATCTACCTCTCTTTCTGCTAAACATTGGCATATTATTTTGGTAATTTTATTATGTCCCCCGCCCGCTTTTGTCAATCCTATTCCCCGGTTTCAAATCCTTTCGCAATTTCCACGCGTCGTGCCTCACATGTTCTCAAATACAAAAAGGAATCTACATATCCACACAATCACAAATCATAATCAAGCGCCCTGCGCGGTTTTACAAATAACGTCGCATATCCGTTTGTAAGAACCGCACAAGGCTACCAGGAATTCCGCTTACTGCACCCACGCACCGCTGGCGTTCACCATGTAACCATCCGGCGTTGTGGTATTGACCAGCATATGACCATCCGCCAGATCCAAATAATACCAGATGCCGCCGATCTGCTGCCAGCCGGTTACCATATGCCCTTTTTTGCCGTCAGAGACCGAGCTCAGGTAATACCACTTATCTCCATCCTGGACCCAGCCGGTCACCATATGACCTCTCGCCCCGTCGGAGACCGGACTCAAATAATACCATTCGCCGCCATCCTGGATCCAGCCGGTCATCATTTTTCCTTTCGTCCCATCAGAGGTCGGATTCAGATAATAGTAATTACCATCTGTATCCAAATACCAGCCGGTCACCATATGGCCGTCTGCGTCAAACATGAACCAATCGAAATCTGACTGTCCCTGATCTACATGAGCGTAAGGATTATAGACCGCTGCCCATTTGCTTACATAAGCATTGCCGTCAGCATCCGCAAACTTCCAGCTCTCTCCCTCCTGGGTCCAGCTGCCTGCCACCACATACTCAGGCGTCCCTTCCGGAAGCACCGGCTGTTCTGTCTTGCTGGATGCCGTTTTCGCAGTTTCGGTATTCTTGCTCTTGTTGGAGCTGCTGGAAGATGGTTTCCGGCTGCCGCCAGAAGAACTGCTGGAACTGCCGCTGCTAGAACCGCTGCTGGAGCTACTACTGCCGGAACCGCTGTCGGAACTGCCACTGCCGGAACCGCTGCCGGAACTGCCAGAGCCACTTTCCTCAGAGGAACCGCCGCCGCTGCCAGTATCTTCATCCTGTTTGTCATCGTTTTTATTGTCTTCCGTCACAAACTTTAGCGTGAAAAAGCCATCCGATGTAGTCTCAGCATAGGCGACATAAGAAGCATCCCTACCATCCTCTTCATCAGATAATACTACCGGATCTCTTTCCAGAACTTTTGTAACCCTATCTTTAAGCACTTCATTATTGGAAACGCCCGCCGCTAAATCTGCCGCGCTGTCATAATGATTCCATTCCGTATAACCATTATTATAAAATACATTATTTGGCACAGCTACATATACTTTATAATGCTCGGCAATCCCATTTTCAGAAAGCAAGTCGGACAAAGTACATATTTGGTGGCTTTCATCATCCGCATCATTATAATAATAAATATCAACAGAATATTCTCCTGTTATATCCGTAACAAGAATATCCTTATACGGCTTTTCACCTTTAACATTAACTTCCCCATAATCTAAAGTCATATCTGTAACAGTGAACACTGGTTCAACATATATCCTATGTCCCTCTTTTATCTGCTCGCTGGCTTTTTCAGCAACCAGATTTCGGATTTTATCCTGATCTTCAATAATCGGCAACCGGATATATTCCTCTAAAAAGTCATATTCGGTGTAACCATAATCACCCCAATATTTGCGGGATATTACATCATCCAAAGTGTCCTCAGTCCACCCCATTTTTTCCATTAATTCTTCTTTTGCATTTTCTATGAACGGAGATTTTCCACGCATAATACTGGTATTCAAAAATTTAACATCCCCCATGACTTTGAGGTTATAAGTGATCGGATCTGCATAATCTGGACAAGTTATAGTTAAGGTAGTTGTTGCACCGAGCTTTTCCTTATTTCCTCTAACTAAGATACTGCAATACATTACTTCTTCCTCAGTCTCATCGTTATAACATACTTTATCTTCACGAATCCCAATATCTTTAACTATAACTGCATCACTGTCCCCAATGGATACTTCCAACTTTTCAGCAAGTTTCTCATAGAATTTGGATTCCGAAAAATAATCCAGATCATTTGCAAATGTAGCTTCAACCCGAAACAATGTGTAATCATCAACACATACCGGAACCGTGTCAGATCCGGCATAATTTACTTCTTTTAACCCCGTAACAACCGGTTCATTATAAAACCAGATCATATAGCGCCCTATTTTATCATCAAGTCCATCGATTGAGACCCCTATTTCATCTGCAATATTACTCTTAACCTGAAAAGTACCATTCATTCCATCCCAAACAATATCTGAAACTGTGACCTGATCCCCATTTACGATGGTCCCATCAGATTTTGTGATTATAATATCTTCTTTTGTAATATCAGTTATTGCCGTTTTTGCTTTCGCATTACTGGGCGTTTCCACCCATTCCGATAGTTTTCTTTCAAACGCTTGTCCTTGAATCGTTACATTTACACTAGAACCCACAGGAGCTTCCCAAACCTCTGGAATTAATTCCACTTCTGCTTTCCAGTCATCGTTTTCGCCGCCGCCCAGATTGATTGCCGCCAGTGCTGACACCGGCAATGATGTCGCCAGCAAAATGGCAGCCAGCAAAACTGCCAAATGCCTTTTTACTGTGTGTTTCCGTTTCATACTTTTACCTCTCTTTCTGCTAAATATTAGCATAGTATTTTGCGGCTTTATTATACCCCCCCGCCCGCTTTTGTCAATCCTATTCTCCGGCTTTGCAATCCTCGCGCGTCGCGAGCGCGTCATGCTTCACACGTTTTCAAATACAAAGGGAATCTACATATCCGCACAATCACAAATTGCAAAAGGGCCGCTGCAAAGACCCGTTTCCCCTCAAGCGCCCTGCGCGGTTTTACCAACAACGTCGCACATCCGTTTGTAAGAACCGCGCAGGGCTGCCGGAGACTTAACGTCCTTTACAGCAGCCCTGTTTGAATCAAACTTTATCCAAAAACCGATCCGGCATAAAAGACCGGATACGCCTTAAACGTTCCCCTGCATCGCCGCCGGGATCTGCGCTTACTGTACCCACACTCCGTCGGCATCGACTGTAAATCCGTCCGGGGTCTGACGATTCGTATACATTTCGCCATCGGACCCGAAATAATACCACAGACCGGAAGCCGGGGACTGGAACCATGTATTCTTCAGCATGTTTCCGTTCGCGTCAAAATAGTACCAGGTCGACGCGTATCCGTAACCTGTATCCTCGTACCACTCATTCTTTAACGAAGCCTGCGCTCCCGCACAGAGAGAAGAATCGATCGCGCGGGACCAATTTTCGCTGTCTTTCACTTTGCCAACTTCCAGCGCGCCGTCTTCTCCTACATAACCCCACAGACCGGAAACCGGATCCTGCACCCACTGGTTTACCGCCATATGGCCATCCGACATCAGATAGACAACGACATACGACGCGGGACTGTTCATGCTCCGGTCTACAAACCAGGTGTCGTGAAGCATATAGCCGTTCTCATCAAGATAATACCATAATCCGGAAGCCGGATCCAGATACCAGGAATCCGTCAAATATTCGCCGTCCGGATAACGAATTTTCCATTTCTCCCCCTCTTTATACCAGTCGCCTCCGGCAGAGCCGGCAGCATCTCCGATATAAATGAAGCAATCCATAGCCTGCCACTCGCCGCTGCTCGTCCGGCACCAGACCCGGAAGCGGTAATCCTCTACCTGATCTCCCCATTCCGCAACGTCTGCAACGGCCGTTTCCGCCATCTGGCAAAGATCAAAATAGGCAGGTTCCTGGATAAAATCCCCCATAGGGACCCAGATTATGGGATCTCCGAAATCTGCGTCCCCGCTCAAAGAAAGCGAC
>CANQYH010000115.1 GCA_947628025.1 uncultured Lachnospiraceae bacterium
TAGGCGCCCTTATTGAACGGGTTGGCGTACTCGGAAGCGGTGATCTCGATGTGGTTCGGGTTCTTCTTGATGGACTCGATAGCGCCCATATCGAAGTCCTGCGTGTCGACCAGGGTCTTCACCAGGCCCTTCTCCAGCAGGCTGCACATCGGGGTCGTGATGCCGCCCAGACCCAGACCCATATGGATGCCTCTCTCCTCCATGATCTTGCCCAGGGAGATCGTGGACGCGATGGACGCGCCGCCGACGCCGGTCTGGTAGGAGAAGCCTTCCTTAAAATACGGGGTGTTGATCACAAACTGGGTGCAGTAATCCGCCATCATGATCTTGCGGACGTCGGTGGTGGGCTTCGCCGCGCCGGTCGCGATCTTCGCCGGGTTGCCGATGGCGTCCACGACGCACACATAGTCTACATGGACCATGGAAATGCTGGCCGGTACATTGGGGAACGGCACCAGGCAGTCGGTGATGGCGACGACCTTATCCGCGTACTCCGCGTCCACGACCGCGTAGGACAGAACGCCGCAGTCGCTCTTGCCGCCGTTGGCCCGCATATTGCCGTACTCATCGCAGGTGGGAGCGCCGATGAACGCGATGTCGATATGGACCTCGCCGGACTCCACCGCGCGCACGCGTCCGCCATGGGAGCGCATGACCGCCAGGTCGCGCAGCTTGCCGGCGGAGATCGCCTCGCCGATCTTGCCGCGGACGCCGGAGGACTGGATGCCTACGATGGTCCCGTCCTCGATCATCGGGACAATGGGATCATGGGCCTTGCCCAGGGAAGACGCGCAGATCGTGATCTCCTTGATGCCCATGTTGTGGATCTCTTCCATGACCATGTTGACGATATAGTCGCCCTCACGAAAATGATGGTGGAACGAAATGGTCATGCCGTCTTTGATCCCGCATTTGACCAGCGCCTCGTGGATATTCTCCACGAGCTTGCTCCGCTTGGGATCACACACCGCGTGTACGGTGGGCGCGGCTTTCGTATATTCATAATTATCATAGGCATAAGCGCCTTCGAACACTTTTTTGCCGGTTGCCTTTAAGACTTCTTCCGGGATATCTCTTCCTACCGCATTAATCATATTACAGATCCCCCTCATATACGCCTGATGCTTTCGCCAGGTCTATGGTTCTCTTGGCGCCGTCGTAGAACGCGATATCGATCATCTTGCCGTCCACGGTAAACACGCCGATGCCCAGAGCTTTCTTCTCATCGATCTCCTTTACGACCTTCTCCGCAAAAATGATCTCTTTCTGCGTCGGCGTGAAGATCTTATGAACAATGGCAATCTGTCTCGGATTGACCAGGGACTTGCCGTCGAAGCCCATCATCTTGATCATCTTTACTTCTTCCTCGAACACGTCCATGGCGTCCAGGTTCGTGAAAACGGTGTCCCAGCACTGTACGCCGGCCGCGCGCGCCGCGATGATCATCTGCTGTCTCGCGCCCTGCAGTTCGACACCGGTGCCGGTGATCGTGGTCTGCAGGTCTTTCGTATAGTCGCCGCCGGACAGGGCGATGCCGATCAGACGGTCGGAGGACTTGCAGATCTCCAGGGCATTTAAAACGCCCTTGCAGGATTCCAGCGCGGACATAAGCAGGGTCGAACCCTCCGGACGGCCGAACTCCCTCTCGGCTGCCAGCACATGCTCTTCTACGATATGTACATCCTGGGCGCTCTCGGTCTTGGCGATACGGATCGTATCGGCTCCGCCGGCTACGCAGACGCGGATATCTTCTTTCCAATGGGGCGTATCCAGACCGTTGATGCGGACGACGCGCTCCACGCCGCGGTAATCGATCTCCTGCAGCGCATGGTACAGAGAATACCTGGCCGCGTCTTTCTGGTTCTCCGCCACCGCGTCTTCCAGATCCAGCATGATGGAGTCGGGCTTATAGATATAGGGATCTTTGATGAGGCCGGGCTTTTGGCAGTTCAGAAACATCATGGAACGTCTTAATCGTTTCTTATAAGGATGGCTCATTTGATCACACCTCCCCATGGAAGATTTTCCGTAATGTCGTTGGAGCGGTACACCGCGCACTCCACACGCGCTTTCAGGGTGCAGTCGAGCGCGCCTTTGTCCACCACCGTCACTTTGGCGTCGGTCACTTCCAACCGGTCCAGAGTTTCGAGAATGGTGGCTTTGATCTGCTTTCCGAACTGATGGATCACGCTGCTCTCGATGGAAAGCTCGATCGTACCGTTGCCTGGCTCTACGGTCACCTGGGCGTCACTGGACTCCAGAGTACCGGCCATGGCGGCTTTTTTCACTTCCATACTTCGTCCTCCTTCATCTTTTCTGGGCATATCGCTGTAAAATACGCGCCGGAAATAATTAAAAATAACCATTTTTAATATTTTTAATGTATCATCTATCCAAAAATTATTCAAATACATAAATTCTTATAACCATTATAATTTTTGTCTTATGCAAATTTACATACAAATATCGTCCATGCCGCGCCGTGCCTCATTCCGCCGTTTCAAACACGCAGGCGCGAAAAAAGGGCCCGGCGCGCATTGCTGCGGCCAGACCCTTTTCCCCATATCAAAGCTTATAAACATGTTACGGTTTTCCCACGGGCCCCGTCTTTACCGGCCCCGGTTTCACCGGCTGATCCTTTTCCTGGACTTTCTTCGGCTGCTCCCCGGACAGCCTCCGCTCCCTCCGTCTCGCGTTTGCTTCGTTCTGCGGCGCATCCTGAGCTTCTCTCGCCACCTGCTCATCAAACGAGGTCCTCACACGGGCCCTCGCTTCCCGGACGGTCTCCACGAGGCTCTTTTCGTCCTCCGGTACCTCCCGCCCGCCGCGCAGCAAAACACTTTTCGACTGCCGCTCGGCCATCCCGGTCTCTATGGGAGCCCCGGAGTTCCCCTCCAGATAACTCAGACAGGATTGCGCGCGCACGTCAGCGTCCCGTATCTCTGTCCCCAGCAGCTGCTTGGCCTGGATCGTAAAACCGTCCAGAACGAGCGATTCGTCTCTTCCGATCCCTTTGCACGCTTCCTCCACGCTCTTTCCGGCGAACAGTGGCATGTATGTATCTACAAACATTTTGCTGGCGGCGCGAGTCACTAAGCTGTTGACGTCGTCTTTAGACGCCATCTGGATCACGGTCAACAGATTCTCCGTATAGGTCGCCATTACAGAGATGGCTCTGTCGCTTTCTTCCACGGAACCCAGCCCTCCCTTATACGCAAAGCCCTCCTGATAGCCCGGCAGTTTTTCCAGCTTCCGCTTATTCTGCAGATAATCCTGGCACGCGCAATTCACTGCGGCGATCTCTTTCAGGCTTCCCACCAGTGAAAGCGGATCCTCCAGATCGACTTCCGGGAGCCGGTACTCGCCGATCCGGTCGTGGACGTCCCGGAACATTTTTCCGTACTTTACCGCTTTTTCTCTCTGATCTCCGGCATCCGGCCCCTCTGGGATCGGATTTTCCCTCAGCATCTGCATGAGATCGTCCGCCGCCTTTTTCCGGACGTCGTCGGAAGCCGCGATGGTCTCTTCCATGGACATGCCCTGCGACATCATATAAAAACGGACGTTGCTCATAATACCCGTATCACGGTCCGGCGATTCAAATCTTGCTCCGCGCAGCAGCCTGTGGATCTCCTGCGGATCGTCGAAATACGGCTTCAGCGGGTTCATCTCGTGCAGATCCGCGCTTATATCGGTCCCCATGGTCTGCCGGAGCCACTCCTTTTCATTCTTTAATTCCTCCGCATACTCCTTGAGCGCATCGTTAAACACCCTGGCGGCCGCTTTCAGTCTGGGATCCCCGCTATTTTTTAAGTCCCAGTCCCCATAGACTAACTGCGTGAGCGTATTCGTGCCGAACAGATACTTGCCCACATCCGAAATCGTCACCGGCTCGCTCTCCGAAATCCCTTTTTCGGTGCGCAGGCGCAGCTCCTCGCTTTTCAGCTTTTCAGTCACCCTGTCTGTCAATCCGCTCATCAGGCCCATCTCATTTGTCAGGAGAACCCGGTCCAGGCCGCCGTCCCTTGCGATGCGGTCTTTCATATAATCGGCGACCATTTTCCGCGCCACCATCTGATATCGGGTGTTCACATCATGTTCCACATCGTCTACTATGGTAAAATTAATGTCGCTGCCGTCGAGAGAGGACCGGAAACGGTTGATCTCTCCCAGCGCCCGGAGATTCTTTTCGGCCTTGCAGTATCTGGCCACCAGTCCGTCGCCCGTCTGCTGCTTGAGCCTGGCGTAGACCAGCGACTGGTTCACCTGCTTGTCTGTAATACCGCCCTCAAAATTTTCATAACCCTTGTCTCTGCCGAAAGAAGCGATCACCTGCCGGGCGGAGACGGTGGTCAAAGCCAGTGACCCCAATACGGCGTTGACGGCCGGGGCGTGCGCCTCCTGCTTCATCAGGGCCGCCATATTTTCGGGGCTCGGATTTCCTGAAACCCCCATTGCGTACAGGAGTTCCTTTTTAATATCCAGATCCGCAATGGCTGTCATGCTTTTTCGGACCAGGTCCGTCATTTTATAGTGCTTCGTCGCCTGCCTCTCCGGAGTTTCATCTTTCAGATCCTGCAGCGCTTCCACGACTGCTCTGCCGGCAGCCAGCTTCTCCTCCTGGTACTTATCCGGATCCATCAGATCCGCATACCGGACCTCCGGGTGATCCGCCATCAGCGACAGCTGCGCCAGCCGGGTCAGGCTCCCCAGATCCCGCCTCATCTCAGAAGTCAGCGCGCTATCCAGCTCTCCCTTGAATAGTTCCCTCTGCTCTTCCGTGAAATAATCGTTAGAGACCCTCGGATTCGTATTGCTGAACCGGCTTCTGGCCTCTTTCAGGGGCTTTTTGACATTCAGCGAACGCGTGACCGCCGTAGCCAGCTTCTCCCCGAACTGATGGCGGATCTCATTCTGGCGGGTTTCCTTATTTTCATCTTTCTCATACAGCCCGGCCGCCAGCGCGGAGGGTTTTCTCTGGAAAAATCCCACATGCGGATCCAGAGCTTTCAGATCCGCGCGCAGCTCGCTGAGCCCTACCTGGTAATTCCCGGCCTGGTCCACTTCCGCCCGGACAAACTCGATATGGTGCCGGCCGCTTAAGATCGCCGCGGCCAGCTCCGCTTTCCGGACCTCCGTCTCCACGGCAAGCGGATTCTCATATTTCTTCCCCAGGTAATCCTCAAAAGGCTTTCCGTCCACATAAAACAGATCGGCCGGAGATTCCATGCCCAGTTCCCGGTAGATCTCGTGAGCCCTTTTAAAATCTCCGTTGCCAAGTCCCCGGTTGTCCGCGGCTATGGCCTGGAACATACGGTCAAAATACGCCGCCCCCGCGCTTCTCATCGTGCCGCTCACGCGGCCGCTTCCCAGTCCGCTCAAACGGACCAGGTCTTTCTCGTTCTCTCCCAGCCGGTCCGGCAGAGTAAGCGGCGCGCCGGAAATGACCGGCTCAGCGGTCTTTTCCACGACCAGGGAACGCACACCCATAAACGGAGTAACTACGTCCGGCTCCCAGGTGCCGCTCATGGAATCCGCGAACCGTGAAGAGTCGATGGTCCCCATCTCCGTCTCCCCGCGGCTGAGGCTCTCCTGAACGGTTTCCCGCATCCCTTTCGAGTACACATTGTCGCGGATGTAACCGGTCGCCCGTTCGACCGCCTCCGCCGTGATCGGGCTGGGCCCCTCTCCTTTCAGGTATGCCTCGCACTGCCGCCTGAATTCCTCGTTACCGAATCTGTCCTGTACCATATTCTGGCAGATGGGCAGAAAATTCATGATATGGGCCGCTTCCCGATTGCCCATGCCGGCCGCCGCTTCTACCGGAGTCTTTCCCATATACAGCTCTGCGTAAGCGTCCACAAACATCTTGCCGGCCACCTGCATGACCGTCACCGTATCCCCGTGATAAGTCGAATCGATCAGCCTGGGATCCAGCATAGCCTGCGCCGCCTGGCAAAACTGCCCCATCAGATCGACCGGCGTCTCATAGTTTTGGATATCCAGATCGTCGTTCCGCATATAACCATCCCAAAAGCCGTCCATTTTTTCCTGCGTCTGTTTATTTTGGCTACAATCGATGGCTGCCAGACGGAACGCATTGAGCTGCTGCACATGATCCGCCCAAAATACCGGATCCGAAAGATTGCCCGCGGGCAGCCGAAACTGTCTCAGTCCCTCTTCGGCACGGCGGAAATAGGCGCCGTAGGCCGCGGCTGCGGACCGGTCATGCCGTTTCTCCTGCTCCGTCCTTTCGTCCGGCTTCTTATCAGAAAACTGATTCTCGCTGAGGAACTGCTTAAACGCCTCCCCCGCCGCTCTCCGCTGCGAGCTGGTAGCCGAAAGGGCGTCTTCAAAAGACATCTCCCCCATCATATGGAACAGGACGTTGCTGACCAAGCTGGGACCGCGGTCCGGCACAAAGAAACGGGCCCCTTTCTCCAGACGGCTGATCTCAGTATCTCTGAAGTTCTCCACCGGCTCCTGCTCCCCCAGATTTTCCCCGAAATACATTTTCGGATCCGTAGAGACCAGTATCTGTCTTTGCGCCCGCGTTTTCCTCTGCCCGGCTCCGACCTTTGAAACGCTTTCCGCAAAAAACTGCAGCGTGCCGCGGAGCGCTTCCGAAATATGGCTCTCGGGATCGCTCAGATCCACCCGGTCCAGTATCTCATGCAGAGGCGCCGGAGCGCCGCCGCCCAGCAGGTAGCTTCCCACCGACGAGACCCCGATCCTCCCGTTCTCCGGGATCCCGGCCAGCTTTTTCTCCGCGGTTTCCAGTCTCGTGGCCAGATCGTTTACGATATCATTGACCTGCATCTCATGGCTGTAAAGAAGCGCGGTCTCGCTTGTCTTTTTGCTTCCGGCGATGACGCCCTTTTCATACTCGGCCAGTATCTTCCTGGCCAGCGCCTGATACCTGACCGGGCTGCTCTTTTCCGGATCTTTGTTCTCCAGCTGGTTGACCGACGAAAGCTGATCGTTCAGCGCACGCAGTATATTAAAAGACCGCAGATTATCCTCATTTCTACAATAATCCCGGATCTCCTGCCCGGTCATTTTCCTTTCAAGTCTGCGGTAAAAATCGCTTTTATCCAGAATATCCTGAGGGATCCCGTTCTCCATTGAAAACGTATCCGGCACGAAACTATTGACCATCTGATGGAGCGAGATCGCTAAGTCCTCCAGATCTCTGAGCAGCACGTCCCCCCTGGCCGCCTGGCTGCCGTGCATCGCCTCCAGCGCTTCCGGTCCGGTAAGATCCGGATCGGCCCCCACCGCATACAAAACCTCGCGCCTCGCGTCCATCCTGCCCATAGCGAGCATCACCTGACGGGTGACTTCCACCATGGCATCATTCTTATCCGGATATTCTTCCGGGGATTTTGCATAATCCATAAACGCCTGATAGACCTCCCTGCCGGCCGCCGCTTTTTCAGCCGCATATTTCGTCGGATCCGCCAGATCCGCATACCGGATATCGGGATTTTTCGCCATGACAAGCATACGGGCAAACAGGGTCAGGCCGCCGTAGCCTTTCACTTCCGCGCCGGTTTGATCTCTGTAGGTTCCCCGGTCCATATCGCCTAACATACGTTGGTCGTTCGCGTCAAGATCAGCCCTTTGCTCGCTCGTAAAATACTGATCAAAAAGCTCAGCGCGGCTTCCCGTCGTATGGAACGCTTTCTCAGCATCCCGGATCGGCTGCTTATGGTATATGATATTCTGGACTTCCGCCGCCAGCCGGTTGCCGAAATGAGCGCGGACCTCATCCTGACGCGCCTGCCTTCCCTGATCGCTGTTCCGGGATCTCTCGGCGCGCCTTGCCAGCCGGCCGCCCAAAGCGCTCAGATCCAGCTGCAGTTCGCTGACGGAAGCCGCCAGCGCCCCCGCCTCATACCGCCTCCTGGTTTCTTCCTCCTCTGCCGCAGCTTCCGCCGCATCCGGCTCCCAGACCTCCGCCTGGACCAGCTCCAGATGATGCTCGCCGCTGAGCGCCGCCGCCATGATCTCCGCTTTCATCAGATTTTCATATAAAAACGTATGCATTCCGTCGGAGTCTGTAAGCTGATCGGAGTCCCCGTATTTTTCCTCTATATATTCCGAGACAGGCTTTCCATCAATATAAAACAGCTCCATCGGGGAATACATCCCCATCTCGACATAGATCTGGTTCCTGTTCCTCCAGTTTCCGTTTCCCAATCTGGCGTTGCCGCTGCTGAGCTGCGCAAACATCGCGTCAAACAAGCGGGCCCCGTCCCGGGCTTGCGCATCCCCGATCTTCGCACTGTTCAGACCGGCGAGGGCGGCGTAAGCCTGCGCGTCGCGGGCAGCCTCCTCCTCCGTGATCCTCACATCCGTCCGCACCTCCGGCGACGGCGACGTCACTTTCAAACTGTCGATCACATCCTCGATCGGCATCGCTTCCCTTTTTCCATTTCTCTGCTGCGCATTTGGATTTGGCATATGAACCTCCTCAAAATTTTTACTTAACGGTATCATACCAGAGGAAGTACCACAAAAATACGACAAATCGCAGCCGGCTTACTATTTTCCGCCGTTTTTTCGCAAAAAAAATAGACGCGCCGCAGTTTTCATCCTGTAGCGCGTCCGCATCTCACTCAGCCGCGGGAGCTTCCGCTCCCTGTTTCTTATATGCCGCGACAATCTCCACCAATGTATCATAATCGATCTGCTCTTCCGCCAGATAAGCGATCATTTTTTTTTCGTCTTCCGCAGCGATCTCTTTCTTCTTCTCCTCGATCGCGGCCTCCGCGTCTTTGATCTTCTGCTGATAATCGGCAATCTTCTGATTGTAAGTCTCAATACTCGCGGTCAATTTCCCGATCTCATCCTGTAACTTCTGCTTCGCCGTCTTGACAGGTCCTCTTGGCATTTTGCGACTCCTTTCTTTTATTACGAATATTACGAACAAATAGTAACTGAAAACTGCTTGTGAAAAGCTGCTTGTTTCAACAATAGTAGCATTATTGTTTGACGCTGTCAAGATATTAATGGGGGGTTTTGGGGGTGGGTAGGGCAATCGCAAAGTCCTCACACCAAGAATCATTCGCTTGGAGCCAGGTCCC
>CANQYH010000116.1 GCA_947628025.1 uncultured Lachnospiraceae bacterium
GGCGAAGAAAAACAGAGAATGGAGGAGCGAGTATATGACGTTATTGATGCGTGATCAGGAAAATATTGAAAAAGGGAAAGCGCAAGGGTTAGAGCAGGGGAAAGTCTACGGTGCTGTTTCCGTTTATCGGGATATGGGGCTGTCTGACGAAGAGATTTTGAAGCGAATTCAGGAGAAATACCATTTGACGAAAGAGACAGCGGAAAGTTATCTGCTGGTCGAAATGGTGTAATTGCATTTGAAGTGTGAGAAGAGATGTTTTACAGAGTTCAGAGCGTAGAGCCGAAAGAAAATTTTATTTTATCTGTGCTGTTTACAGATGGAATAAAAATCGAATATGACGTGAAACCGTTGTTTTCAAAGTGGGATATATATAATGATTTAAAAATGATTAGGGGCTTGTTTCAGCAGGTGAAAGTTGATGCAGGTGGTTTTGGCATTAGCTGGAATGATGAAATAGATTTAGTAAGTGAAGAATTAAGGATAAATGGAAAGATACAGAAATAATGTCCTTGCAGACACATAATGGAACTGTTGTTTGCGCCGCAGGGAGATCAATAAGGGGCAGCCCTGCAAAAAGCTGAAAGCGTTTTTGGACTATGTAGCAGGGAAAGAATCAGACGATGCTTTTGTAAAGAAGTTCAAGATGGCGGTTGATAAGACGAAGAAAAACAGAGAATGACAAAGTATGAGGATCGCCCATGTCTAACGGGTGGTCCTCATACTGCGTTCAAACGAAAAGAAAAACAATGAAAAAGGAAAAGAGAGGTAAACAGTACATGATTGGATTATCTTTTTTTCTTTAATTCTTCTTTAAATAAGGCTATCATCTGATCCTTACCTTTTTTAGTACCAAGATCATCAATACTCATTTCTCCATTAAATACTAAGGTCATGATTCCGATGTACGCCTCACCAAGAGCCGCTGTTAATACTCCGGCTGTTGCAGCAGAAATTGCGCCTCCGACCACAGTTCCGGCGCCTGGAATAAGCTTTACTAAATTAGACACAACGGTCTTTCCTAATAGTGTCGCGCCCCCAGCGCCCAAAGTTGATGACAAAAATGCGGTAAGGATGCTTTTATTAACATCAAAGCCAAATATGACGGTAATTGAAGCAATCATTGTGATCTGTGTTGGAACAAGTGCAAAACAGTCTGAAAATGGTATCGGTGCAGCGCCCTCACCGGTTGCTGCTAAAGTTGCTGTCGCTATTGCTGCCTGAGCCCTTTTCTTTTTCTCAGCCAGACTTGCTATCTGAACATTTTGCAAAGTGTCCATCAACTCGTCTGGCAATGCTTCCCCCATCACACGAATCAATACATCAAGCCCATAGGCTTTTGCAACATAATCATCGTTAATCTCGTAATCCTCTGCTAATACAGGAACGACTTGAATTACATCTAAATTTTCATCAAGAATCATCTTTTTCATTGCATCCGCATTTTTCTTAGAGAAAGCTTGCGTTAATACAACAATTATTGGGACTTGGGTTATTTGGTTTTCCCTTGAAAGTTCCTTTAACCACTCTATTTCTTCTGGCTCTATACGATTCGAGGCTGTGTTAATGCAATACCAAATGCAGTGGATTGCTTTGTTGATATCTTTGGTGGCGAATCCCTCGCTGATAGTTTTCACGACTTCCTGCTTTACTTGCTGTTGCACTTCTTTTCCAAGCTCAAAACCTCGTGTGTCGTATATTGCGAGTGGAATTCCCTTCTTGGAGAGCTTTCTCATGTGATCTGTTACCGGCTTTCCTATGCCGGTTTCGGCAAGTTTATCACGGAACACAGAATTGATAAGAGTGCTTTTGCCCACTCCGGTTTTACCAGCAACTATGATATTTAAGGTGTTCAGATTTTTTATCTTCTCGGCTATTGCGTCTATAGCTTCTTGTGCTGCCGTATTTGTATCAATAGTCATATGTTTATTCCTCCGCCGATTTATCTTTCTTTACTATTTCAGGCTCCATATTTTCGTAATCGATCTCATCCTTTTTTAATGAATGCTTGTAGAGCTTGTTTCCTAATTTCTTCATAAGTGGTGGCATTACCAAGAGACCTACGACCGTTACTGCTGCAGTTTTGACTATCCAATAAACTTTCTTTTTGGTATTCATGTCATTTCCTCCTTTGTTACCAGCATGATCTTGACGTTATGATAAGACTTAATCCACAAATTCATCAAAAATCTACACATTACTATACCATATAGAGTGATAAATTTCCATAGCGACATTACGATTTTTAGCATTTTTGGGACAAAAAGCAATATATAGCGCATAAATCATCAGGGTGAGATCTGCTCATAACTTGCTCATATAATAAATCTTCCTTTATTTTAATTCCGTATCTTAACTTGATTGACGTTATGTCATGTATTTATGTTATATTGAGAAGTACTCCTCGTAATACACGTTATGCCTATCTAATGCAAATAGTGGTTTTAAGAGTGATTAGTAGTCGATCGACAAAATTCAAGATTGGTTGAACCCGATAGATGATCTTATGTTGGCAGAGAGTATAATGTTGGATGCTTGGCTGAGATTAACTTTTAAGTTCCAAAATATTGTAAAAATGATTGACAAACACTTATGGGGGGGTAAGATAAAACCATCAAAATACGCAGAAAATTTTGCAGAGAGAAAGGATGGAAGCAGTGAAAAAACGATTTTTGATTTCAGTTGTACTGACGGCAGCTATGGCCCTGTCTGTAAGTGCGTCAGCGTTTGCGGGCCAGTGGAAAGAGGACGGAAAAGGCTGGTGGTGGCAGGAAGATGACGGTTCTTACCCTGTCAGTTGCTGGAAGTGGATCGATGGTGACGGGGACGGAGTGGCGGAGAGCTATTGTTTTGATGCCAATGGCTATATGTACGCTGGTACGACGACGCCGGACGGGTATACGGTGAACAAGGATGGGGCGTGGGTAGAGAACGGAGTGGTACAGACGAAGATTATGGCGGCACAGACGTCTGATGAGAGCGCGGCGGCAGAGAAACGGCTGGTGAAAGAAACATATTATGAATCGGATGGCAGCGTGAGTTCTTGGACTGAATGCGAATATGATGCGTCCGGTAATTATGCAAAATGGACGAGTTATAATGCGGATGGTCGCGTGAAGTATTGGAATGAATACGAATATGACGCGTCCGGAAAAACTACAAGAGATTCATCATATAGTCCGGATGGCAGCGGCTCTTGGCATAAATATGAATATGATGCTGCCGGAAACCTTATTAAACAAATATCTAGTGATAGCTTGGATGGTAGTGTGAGTTATTGGTGGTATGAATGCGAATATGACGCGTCTGGCAACAATATAAAAGTGATAGACTATAATGCGGATGGTAGTGTGAGTTCTTGGACTGAATACAAATATGATGCTGCCGGGAACTATACGAAAATAGCGAGCTATAATCCAGACGGCAGCGTGAGTGGATGGACTGATTACGAATACGACGCGTCCGGTAACCTGATAAAAGAGCTGAGTTATAATTCAGATGGTAGCGTGAATTTTTGGAGTGAATACGAATATGATGCATCTGGGAACAATACAAAAATGAAAGGTGGCTATAGTTCGTATGGCAATGTGAGTTATTGGCATGAATACGAATATGATGCCTCCGGAAACAATACAAAATATATAAATTATAATCCAGATGGCAGTGTGGGTTCCTGGCGTGAATACAAATATGACGCTTCCGGGAACAATACGAAAGAAACAAATTATAATTCAGATGGCGGCAGGGGTTCCTGGATTGAACATGAATACGACGCATCTGGGAACCTGATCAAAACAGCTTGGTATGACTCAGACGGCAGCATTAGTTCCTGTGTCGTATACGAATACGCCGCTGTATCCGCACAATAACCGGCTTTTCTGAATCTTCGCATCGAAGCGTCCCGTCAGAGACAGTATGAGAAGAAAAAAACAGCGCGAATCCCCGCAGTAAATTCCATCGTGAAACTTATTGCGGGGATTTTTGATTGGTAAAGAAATGTGATTTTGTGGCGTAAAGAAGAGGACTGTAAATAAAATGGCTCTAGGTGTAGATCCTGGAGTCGTTTTTTATTAAACAAATTGTGTTTAAAATGTTCTTTTCCTCTTTTTCCTACTAATGACCTTATTATATATAAGGCTTTCTAAATTATCCATCAACTTTAACATATAAAGAATTAATACAATATGGGAATTGGTCTTGTAGCGCCTTTGTGGATGATTTAAGAGATAAAAGTTTCTGGGAAGATGTATGCAACTATGTAATACTTAAAGTAGATAAATTGTTTCGTGACCATTCATTATTATTAAAACAATTTATATATGGCAGGCAAGTTCATCAAATAGAAACTATACCTGTCTTTTATGGATTTAAATAATTGTTGGTACGAATTATATTTAAAAAAGAAGTATGCATTTTTTATGTGTGTGCAGGGGGTGGAGAGAAATGGAGAAAAGGGGAGGGAGATGGAGAGAATGGGAGGAATGGGAGGGAAATATGGGGATTTCAAAGGGATGAAAATGGGAATGAAAAAATGAGGATGAAATGAAGTGGGATTGAGTCGCTCCCCGCGAGGGGAACAAAAATTGAAAAGTATGAGGATCACCCATATCTAACGGGTGGTCCTCATACTGCGTTCAAACGAAAAGAAAAACGAATGGAAAGGGAAAAGAAATCCTTAAAAGGCTATTGACAAACAGAAAATACGTGATAATATAAACATATGAATAGTTGTTCATATATTACAAAAAGAACCCATCCGTACCGCGTACCGCAGCCACGGATGACGGGAATGCGGCGGGGCTGTGATGGCGGAGATATTATTTATATGGAAAGGAGTCTGTTATGACAGAAAAGGAGCGGATCGAGCAGGAGGTTTCGGAGGGTGTGTGCGAATTGGTCCATGTCCATGACGAGATCGTGGAGCAGGTGGAGAAAGTGATGCCGGAGGAACAGGAGCTTCTGGATCTGTCCGAGTTTTTCAGGATCTTCGGCGATTCTACCCGCATCAAGATCCTGTACGTGCTGAGCCAGTCGGAGATGTGCGTCTGCGATATCGCGTCGCTTTTGATGATGGGACAGTCGGCCATTTCCCATCAGCTGCGGATCTTGAAGCAGATGCGGCTGGTGAAGTACCGCAGGGAGGGGAAGACCGTGTTTTATTCTCTGTCCGACGGCCATATCCAGACGATCCTGGCTCAGGGGATGGAGCATATCAAGGAGTAGAGATGGGCGTGGGGGCGGATCTTAATAAAAGGAAGCGAGGAGAACGAAGATGACGAAAAAACAGAAAAAAATGCTTCTGAGACTGGCGGTCAGCGCCGTATTTCTGATCGGGGGGATCTGCACGGAGGGGACACATCCTTTGGAATGGATCCTCTTTGCGGTTTCCTATCTGGCGGCGGGGTACGACATCCCGCTGAAAGCCGCGAAAACGATCCGGGGCGGGCAGATCTTTGACGAGAACTTTCTCATGACCATTGCTACGGTCGGAGCGATCGTGGTGGGCGCTTACGAGGAGGCCGTGGCGGTCATGCTGTTTTACCAGGTGGGCGAATTTTTCAACGATTACGCGGTCAATAAGTCCCGCAAGTCGATCGCGAACCTGATGGATATCACCCCGGAGTACGCCAATGTGATCCGGGACGGCCAGGAACAGGAAGTCGATCCGGATGAGGTGGAGGTCGGGGAGGCCGTGGTCATAAAGCCCGGCGAGCGGGTCCCATTGGACGGGATCGTGACAAAGGGCAGTTCCAGCCTGGATACCAGCGCGCTGACGGGAGAGTCCATGCCCGCGGAGATCGGCGAGGGGGGAATGATCGTCAGCGGCTCCATCAATCTGAGCGGCCTTTTGGAGGTGCAGGTCACGAAGAAGTACGATGATTCCACCGTGGCCAAGATCCTGGAGCTGGTGGAGAACGCCAGCTCCCGCAAGGCGAAAGCGGAGAATTTTATCACCCGGTTTGCGCGGGTCTATACGCCGGCAGTGGTGGCGCTGGCGGTGATTTTGGCTGTGCTGCCGCCTCTGCTCCTTAGGCAGTCCTGGTCCGTGTGGATCTACCGGGCCTGCAGCTTCCTGGTGGTGTCCTGCCCCTGCGCGCTGGTGATCTCGGTACCGCTCAGCTTTTTCGGCGGGCTGGGGGCCGCGTCCCGGGAGGGGATCCTGATCAAAGGCAGCAATTACCTGGAAGCGTTGGGGACTTTGGATACGGTGGTCTTTGATAAGACCGGGACCCTGACGACCGGGAAATTCCAGGTGACGGGGCTGGAGACGGAGAAAGGATCCTGGCAGGAGCTTTTGGAGCTGGCCGCCTACGGGGAGAGCCATTCGACCCATCCGATCGCGGTTTCAGTCCTGGAAGCCTACAAAAATATGGAGAGCATGGAAAAGGACGGGAACCGGCGCCTGACGGATCCGGAACCGTTTATCAAAGCGCTTCATGAGCGGAAGAAAGCGCCGCAGGAGAGCCTTTCCCTGGACCAGAGCCGCATCGTTTCAGTGGAAGAGATCGCGGGCCACGGGATCCACGCGGTCCTGCGGGAGACCGCCTCAGACGGAGCGGCGCAGGAAAACGGGGACGCGGCCGGGACGTTCGATCTGTATATCGGCAACGAGAAGCTGATGCACCGGCAGGGCGTCGCGTTCCGGACTTCGGAGGACGCGGCGGGGACCGTACTCTATGTAGCGAAAGATCGGGAATACATCGGCGCGGTCCGGATCTCCGATACGGTCCGCGAGGATGTGCCGGCGGCGCTTTCCGGGCTGCGCGGCGAGGGCGTCCGGAAACTGGTGATGCTGACGGGGGATAAGGAAGCGGTCGGCCAGGCGGTCGGAAAGAAGCTGGGGCTGGACCGGGTCTACGGCGGACTGCTCCCCGCGGATAAGGTGGAGAAAGTAGAAGCGCTGCTGAAAGAAAAAGGCGACGGCCGGACGCTGGCGTTCGTCGGCGACGGCATCAACGACGCGCCGGTGCTTTCCCGGGCGGACGTAGGGATCGCCATGGGCGGCATCGGTTCGGACGCGGCGGTGGAAGCGGCGGACGTGGCGATCATGACCGACGAGCCCTCAAAGATCGTGGACGGGATCCGCATTGCCCGGAAGACCGTGGGGATCGTGCGGCAGAACATCGTCTTCGCGATCGGCGTGAAAATTCTGGTGCTGATCCTGGTGGCGTTGGGCGCGGCCAGCATGTGGATGGCGGTCTTCGGCGACGTGGGCGTAGCGGTACTGGCGATCCTGAACGCGATCCGGGCGTTGTCCTACAAAAAGAAATGAAAAAATGAAAGGTTGACATTCCCGGATACACCTGTTATTATTTTACCATATCATGTAGCGAGGGGGTTGCATCTATTTGCGATGCCCTCGTTTGCTGTGCGAGCGATCGTTAAGGAGGGAAACAGTTATGAGCCGATATAGTAAGGAGGATATCCTCCGTATGGCCGAGGAGGAGGATGTAGAATTTATCCGCCTGCAGTTCACGGATATGTTCGGGATGCTGAAAAACGTGGCGATCACGTCCGGCCAGCTCTCCAAAGCGCTGGAGAACCGCTGCATGTTTGACGGTTCCGCCATCGAGGGCTTCGTGCGGGAGGAGGAGACGGACATGTACCTCTATCCCGATCTGGACACGTTCGAGATATTCCCGTGGCGGCCCCAGCAGGGCAAGGTGGCCCGCCTGCTCTGCGACGTCTATTGTCCCGACGGGACGCCGTTCGAGGGAGATCCCCGGTACGTGTTTAAGCGGGTGCTGAAAGAGGCCGAGGAGATGGGGTATTATTTCAGCGTGGGACCGGAGTGCGAATTTTTCCTGTTCCACGCCGACGACGAGGGCCGTCCCACGACCCACACCCACGAGACGGCCGGATATTTCGACGTGGCTCCCATCGATCTGGCGGAGAACGTGCGGCGGGACATCGTGCTGAATCTGGAGGAGATGGGGTTTGAGATCGAGTCCTCCCATCATGAGATCGCGCCGGCCCAGCATGAGGTCGATATCCAGTACGAGCGGGGGTTGAAAGCCGCCGACAACATCGTCACGTTCAAGAACGCGGTCAAGACCATCGCCAAGCGGCACGGCCTCCACGCCACATTTATGCCCAAGCCGAAAGCGGGCGTCAACGGTTCCGGTATGCACATCAATATGTCGCTGGAGGACGGGCTGGGCAAGAACCTGTTCTCGGACCCCTCCGACAGCATGGGGCTGAGCCAGCTGGCTTACCAGTTTTTAGCGGGTATTTTGTATCATATCAAATCCATGACGATCCTCACCAACCCGCTGGTGAATTCCTACAAGCGGCTGATCCCCGGCTACGACGCGCCGGTCTATATCGCCTGGGCCTCCGCCGCCAACCGGGGGCAGGTCATGCGCATCCCCTCCAACCGGGGCAGTTCCACACGGATCGAGCTGCGCAGCCCCGACCCGGCCATGAACCCCTACCTGGCGCTGGCCGCCTGCCTGGCCGCCGGCCTGGACGGGATCCGCAAAGGGATGGTGCCGCCGGCTCCGTTTTACGGAAACGCATTTTCCCTGCCCACAGAAGAGATGGAGAGACGGGGCATCAGCCATCTGCCGGAGACGCTGGGGGAGGCCATCGAGGAATTTGAAAGGGACGCGTTCTGGGAACATGTGCTGGGGGATAATATTTATCACAAGTATCTGGAAGCCAAGAGAAAAGAGTGGAGCGAATTCCGCTGCCAGGTGACCGACTGGGAGATCGGAGAATATCTGTATAAATTTTAAGGAAATGCCGATGGGATCGGACGGCGTTTCCCTGTAACCTGGCGACGGCTGCCGGAGGTGAGAAAATGTGACAAACATCATCGTGGCGTTCTCAAAACCGGAGGATGCGAGGAACATTAAAAATATCATTGTGAAGCATGGGTTCCTGGTGACCAGTGTCTGCGGTTCCGGCGCGCAGGTTCTGACCAGCATGGACGGCCTGCGGGGCGGGATCATCGTCTGCGGCTACCGGTTCGACGATATGCTTTACAGCGAACTGAAAGAGCTGATTCCGCCGGAATTTGAGATACTTTTGGTGGCCTCCGCCCGAAAAGTGGGAGGCGCGGCCCCG
>CANQYH010000117.1 GCA_947628025.1 uncultured Lachnospiraceae bacterium
CTCCGAGGCCGTCAGAGCCCCAGCCCTCTGCTCCTGTCGCGCTTCCTGTGTCTCCTGCCTTTCCTGCTGCCCCTGCTGCGTCTCAGCCGCCCCTGCGCCGGTTTCCGCACGCCGCCCGAACATCTTCTCATAGATCCGCTGCGCCGGCTCCGCCAGTCTTTCCGGCAATAAACGCGCTGCGATCCTTTTCCTCCGATCCGCTCGTTCCTGCTCCTGCTGTTCCGCCAGGAGCTGCTGCGCAAAACCCTCCAGGTTTCTCTGGAAGCGTCCCCGCTCATACGGGCTCACCGTCTCCCGGTTCTCCTGTCTGCGGGCGTATTCCTCCGCCGTATTCATAAGTTCCTGCGCTTTCTGCAGATCCTCCTCAGACCGGTACGAATCCGCGTCCGTATCGATCATCTCCATATAATCCCTGTAATCCGGATTCATGCTCCGGCCATACGCATAATCAGAAGCCATGCCCATCAGCTGCGCGCCGCCGCCCATGACTCCGCCCGAGAGAGCGCCCCCTGCAAAAGCCAGGCCTACGCCTTTTACAAGATCCCACCTTGCTTTATTCTTCGCGCTCTCCTCGTCCAGGCCCTGCTCCATATATTTCCTGACATTAAGGTTGAAGTCGGACATTTCTCCCATGATCCACTCATCACTGATCGCGTTGGCAATCTCTGTCCCGATCTCCTCCGATCCCTCTGTAAGCGCCTGCTTACCCATATTCACCAGGAAATCCTTTACGCCTTTCACCGCACCCGGCTGCAGACTCTTTAAGCGTTCCAGCGAAAACTTCTCAAAAAACGCCTCCGCCGCCGCGTTGGCCGTGCCGATCGCCAGGGCGCGTCCCGGATCCGCGCCTTTCTCCAGCGCTTCCAGGGTCCCCGCCGCGCCGGCGTCCCCCGCGGCAAACCCCAGGCCCGCGTAACCGAACGGCAGCCGGGCCAGGTTATCCGCGACGGACATACCCGTATCCACCAGAAAACTTCTCACGCCCTCCGACGGAATCACATTGCCCAGGCTCTCATTCTGCTTGATCCCCTCCCGGATTCCCTGGGACAGCCTCGTCCCGCCGAAGACCGGGTCGTTGGGATCCAGCTCTTCCCCCAGAGCCGTACGCACCGCTGCCGCCGGATATCCTCCTGCGGCAGCCATCGCGATCCCAGGCTCCAGCGCTGCCGACAAAAGCGGTGCCTCTTTCCCCAGCCGCTCCGCGGAAGAGACCGCGTTCTCCGTACTCCTCCGGTTCAGCTCGTCATGCAGGCTGTCCACGTAGTTCCCCGCCGTTTCCGCCCCGTACTTTCCGTTCAGATAATAATACAGGTCTTTCTCATCCTCCGTCATGAAATACGTGTTGTTCTCCCGTGCCGTCTCCAGCGCCGCCCGCCTGTCCTTATCCCAAAACGCCAGATAATCCGTCAGGCTGAGCGTACCGCTTCCTCCGTCCGTTGACAGTGCGTTCTTTTTTGCCTTTCCGGCCTCCACCATCTCCCGATAGTCGTCCAGGTCTTTCACGCTGTCCAGATACACCCGGTCTCCCTTTGCATACAAATAATCTCCCGCGCGCTCCTGCTGCCGCACCGGTTCCTCCGCAGCCGTCTCTCCGATCCCGTATTTCTTCCTGTAATACGCAGAAAAATCCCCTTTCGAGGATTTTCCCAGACGCTGCGTCTCACTCCCGGACGGCCCTGTCCCGACGTCTTTGGAACTTTGCGCCGCGTACTCCTTTGCATAATCCGCCAGGGACGCCATCGGCATCCGGATATTCCTGTCCCTGTAATCGGCCTCCGCAGCCTGCAGCCGTCTGGCGGAGTAATCTTTTATATCTTTCACCGGCTCGGTCTCGGCCTTTTTCCTGTAATTCTTTACGAAGCTGTCCATCGAACTCTTTTTGACCGCCATATATTCTCTCCTCCCGTCCGTTTCTCCGCGCCAAAGCCGCTATCTCCCTACGCGGCTCGTCGTCCCTGTCAGGATCGACAGCCGCCGCGCCGCCGGATCCATGACGTCCTCTTCATCCTCCTCCACCGGCGTTACATTCAGCAGCCGGCACCATTCCTCCAACTCCTCATCCGAAGCGGAAATATTATACAAATATTCAAACCGCTGCTTGTTCGAGGGGAGCTGCACGACCGTCCGCACGATGCTCCCGTACTCGTCCGGTCCCCGGCCCGAAGCCTGTTCCTGCGCTTTCGCCTGGGCCTGCGCCGCGTACTCTTTCTCCAGGTTCTGCTGCGCCAGCGCATCCTGCGATTTCTGGTACGCAAACTCTTCCGCCCAGTTCCGCTGCGACTGCGCGTCCTGCGACTGCTGATACGCCCATTGTTTTTCCCAGTTCTGCTGCGAGAGCGCATCCTGCAGCTGCTGGTACTCCCACTGTTTCTCCCAGTTCTGCTGCGAGAGCGCGTCCTGTGACTGCTGGTACGCCAGCTCTTTCTCCCAGTTCTGCTGCGCCAGCGCATCCTGCGACTGCTGGTATGCCCACTGCTTCTCCCAGTTCTGCTGTGAGAGCGCGTCCTGCGACTGCCGGTACGCCAGTTCTTTCTCCCAATTCTGCTGCGCCAGCGCGTCCTGGGCCCTCTGGTAGGCGTATTCCTCCGCCCACTGCTGCCGCGCCACGTCCGACTGGTACTGCGCGTAATCGTCCGCCCTGGTCTGCTCATAACGGTCGCTCAGGTACCCGAGCCCCCACTGATAATCCGCCATATCGTCCCGGTAGCGCCCGTAATCGACCGCGTCCTGATTATTCAGCGCCCCCAGCTGGTTATACAGTTCCTGTCCCTCGTTCAGGTATTCCTGGTACATCCTGTCATAGATATCCAGGCTCCGGTCATTCAGCTGCGACAGATAATTATCATACGCCTGCTGCCCTGCCGCCAGGCCATAGGAAGAACCATATCCCCCGGTCAGTCCCGCCGCGCTCCCCTGTGCGTCCCGCATTGCCCGGCTTCCCTGCAGCATATACTGGTCACGGTAATTCTTATACAGATCGCTGTCATACACGCTGTCCGCGTTAAAATCCGGCCGGGAAAGCAGCGTATCCAAAATCCCGTCGATATCCTCCCGGTAACGGCTCTGAAAAGGATCCGGTTTCTCCGCTTCCAGATCCGCCAGCCGGTCGCGGTACTGTTCCGCATAGTCCGACAGCGTAAACTCCCCGGGGTCATAGTCCGTCAGGTACCCGTTTCCGGGATCCACGCTCTCCAAAGCCTCGTATCTGTCTCCGTACCCTCCGCCCGAAGCTTCCGGCATCTGCGTCTGGAGCGGGGCCAGCGGGCTCAGAGGACTCAGCGCCTGCAGCACATCCGAGACGGAAGCCTGCGGAGCCGGCGCGCTCTGCCCATAAGACGGCAGTGTTCCGGACACGGACGCTCCGCTCCCGCTTCCCCGGGCGGCAGGCCGTGCAGACGGCGTATTTCCCTGCGCCTGCCCGCTCCCGGACGCAGACGCACTTTTACTCAGAGCGCCGTCGTCCGGCTGGACCGGCACGATATTCTCCACCATCTTCCCGCCTCCCGGCGTCGCCCTCGACACCGGCAGCTTCTTCGCGTTTGTCGTGGTATTCGACGACGGCAGGCTCCTCTTCTCGCTGCCCTCATCCTGCTGGACCGGCACGATGTTCTCCACCGTCTTCCCGTTCCCCGGCGTCGCCCTCGACACCGGCAGCTTCTTCGCGCTCGTCGTGGTATTCGACGACGGCAGGCTCTTCGTTACGCCGCTCCCCGATGCCGGATCCGCCGTTACCGCTTCGATCTTTCGTTTATACAGGTTACTGATCGCCATCTCTCCACCTCTTTCTCATCTCACAGATCTCCATGTATCTCCGTCCCATATCCCACCAGCCGGACCAGCCCGATCAGCGCCGTCTCCCCGACGCCGTCCAGCCGTATCCGGTAATGGACGCACCTTTGCGGGACCAGGTTCACCGCCTGGCTCCTGAAATGCTCCGCCCGGAACACCGCCTGCGGGACCCACTCGGCCCGTCCGTCGCACTGTACGCTCACCGTCACTTCCGACCCCGGAGCCATCCGCATATACAGGATGAAACGCCGCACATGCTTGTACTCCGGCGTACCCTCCAGCAGGTCGCCCGTCTCCAGGAACCAGTCCACATCCTCCTGCCTGTCCCCCGCGATCTTAAACAGGTCCCCGCCGCTGTCCACGCAGTAGAGTTCCCCCTCCCCATATGCGCAGCCATACAGATGCAGATCATCCTCTTTCGACCACAGCTCCCTCTGCACGTCATACACATACAGGTTCCAGTCCCCCTCCCGCGAACGCAGGGAAGCGTAATACCGGCCCCCGTACCTGCCGGCCGCTCCCGCCGTAAACGAAATCCCCTCCAGTTTTGCGGACACCAGCTCCGGCTGCGCCCCATTGAACGCATAGATCCCGTTCCGGCCCACATAATACAGGGTTTCCTCTACCACCGCGGCCGTCCTCTCACACCCCGCCGCGATGCCGTTGACGCCCGATGTCATGATCTGGTAATTCGACGGTTTGCTCCCGTAGACCTTATGTACGGCGTCCTCCTTAAAAAACATCACATACCCCAGGTAAGAAAAGCACCCGGTAAAATTCCCGTCCGACCCGATCGTCGCCGCATAGGAATCCGTGCTGATCCCCTCGAACACGTTCCAGTTCCCGGGATCCCCCAGCTTGCACGCGTAGATCTCATGCTTTTCGCTGGAACATCCCCAGATCCGGTTCTCATTCTCACACAGGAAATCCATATCCGGCGCCGTCCTTTTCAGCTCCAGGCCGCTCTCCTGGGTCATACGTTCCTCCAGGTCCCCGATCATGACGATCGAATCCTCCCCGGCCTCCTGGATAACAAACGTCTTGTTGAACTCCGCCCGGCTGCAGCCGCTCAGCGTGACCCCGTCGTACTGTTTAAACTTCGCCCCGATCCCTTTACAGGAGATCCGCACCAGCACGGAGCCCTCTCCCAGCGGCTCAAACACCGCCTGGCCCTCCTGCCTCCATACCGCCTCCAGGCGCTCCAGTTCTCCCGTAGACGTGTTATACAAGAGCTTGTCCGGCCACACCAGCAGATATGCCCCCATGCCGGCGAAGATCTTCTCCGAATCCTCCACGTCGGCGATCTTCCCGCCCTTGTAATACAGCTCCGTCCCGTCCGCATAGACCAGTCCGTTTTTATAAAAGATCCCGTTCGGCTTCTTCAGATGCTTCTCAACAGGCCCCCGGCGCTTCCTGGGCGCGGCCGCCGGATACTTCCACGTCGACATGTTCCGCATGTCCGCAAACTCATTGTCCCCGATCACGGTCCCCAGGTTCAGCCCCAGAAATGTTCCGACCTTCTGCGCCGTCTCCTTAGGGACGCTTTTCAAATACGGCAGTCTCTCCATATCGCTCACTCCTAAAACCTGCTGAAGCACACGCGGCTCTTCTGCCTGTGGAGCCGCCGAAACCATGCCGCGTACGCCGCATACGCCGCGTTAAACATGGCCACATCATTGTTGTACCGCTCCGTCTCCTGGTTCCTGTAATCGATCTTCGCCGCCACATAACACAGGTACACGTCCTGGAACCGGTCCGGCGCCGTCAGCACCCGGTCCGGTTCCCGCTCATAATCCAGCTCCGGCGTCTCCGGATCGAAACCCTCCGCATGGCTGACAATTTCATCCGCGATCTGCGCCTCGATCTCATTGACCCAGCCTGTGATCGTCTCCGCGTCATACTGTCCGATCCCCGAATCCGTGATCCGCCGTACCACCTCGCCCAGCGTCATCTCCGTTCCCCTCTCTTTCCTGCCGCTTACCGTCTGTCACCGCTCCCTGCTGCCGGCTTCCCGCTCTCCTGCTGCTTTTCGGCAGCGGGTTCCCGGTCCTCCGCTGCCGTTTTTTCTTTTTTCGGCTCCGCTCCGGTTTCCGGATCGCTATCCTCCGTTATTACGCCGGCATCCAGAATCATCGCGGCCGCCGCCAGCGTCCTGGCCTGGCCGATCCCCTTTATCTCCAGCCTGTTCAGCAGACCCACGATATTTTCGATCTGCTCCAATGTGTACGTTACTTTTTTCATTCTTTTATCCTCCATTTATATATGCGCTGTGTTCTTATACTCCCGCCTTGCTATACCATCTTGTCTATCAGACTCCCGAGCGCGTTCAGGGCCGTCACGATCGAGGGCATGACATTGTTCAGCCTACCGACGACATCCGAGACACTGCTCTGCGCACTTAGGCTCGACCACACGGCGACCGAACTCCATGTAAAGCTCGTTCCCAGGTTCAGGCTGGTTTTCAGGTCAAGCCCGCTTACCACCACGCTCCCGGTACCCCCGTTATATATGGATCCGCCATTCTTCATATTTATCCTCGTCGCCGTCAATGTCCCGTCCATGCTTACATTATCCTTTACGGCTATCGATGACAACGATGCGTACACTTCTTTCACCGTAATCCTATCCGCGGTAAGGCTGTCCGCTTCAAAACTCGCAACATTATAATTCATAAAATCCTTATACAGCACGAACCGTCCCTTGCTGTCTGTCCCGAATACCTTTGTCCCGTTGATCTCCAGCAGCTTCGCGTCCAGCGTCCCCGTCGTGATATTCCCGCCGTTGATCTTCGTAGACCCCTCCTTTTCCAGGCTGTTAAACGTCACATACCCCGTCAGGTCGATATTCTCCGCCACCAGAGACGCCATCCGGCTCGTAAGCGTAAAATTCGTGGCGGAAGTTCCCGATTTCACGATCCAGTCGATCTTATTGGCCGTCTGCGTGACCTTGGTAAGATTCTCTTTCGCATCGCTGATCTCGCTGGTCAATGATTTCGCCGTTTGCTGCAGGGTGGAAATACTCCCCTCCGCAGTCGATACCCGGCTGGTTAGGGAAGTGGCCGTCTGCTGTAAGGTCGAAATACTCCCCTTGGCTGTGCTGACTTCACTGGTCAGCGTCTTCGCCGTTTGTTGTAACGTCGAGATGTCGCCTGTCGCATCCTTGACCTGGCTTGTCAGCGTCGTCGCCGTCTGCTGTAAGGTGGAGATATCTCCCTGCGCGCTGCTGACCTGAGTCGTAAGCGTTGTCGCTGTCTGCTGCAGGATCGAGATATCTCCCTGCGCATTACTAACCTGGGTCGTCAGCGTCGTCGCCGTCTGCTGCAGGATCGAGATATCTCCCTGCGCGTTACTGACCTGGGTCGTAAGCGTCGTCGCTGTCTGCTGCAGGATCGAGATATCCTTGTTCGCGTTGCTGACCTGACTTGTAAGTGACTCCGCCGTCTGCTGCAATACCGAGATATTCCCCTGGGCGTCGCCGATCTTACTTGTAAGCGATTCCGCCGTCTGCTGCAGCACCGAGATATTCCCTTGGGCGTCGCTGATCTGGCTCGTCAGTGTCGTCGCTGTCTGCTGCAATACCGAGATATTTCCTTGGGCGTCGCTGATCTGGCTCGTCAGCGTCGTCGCCGTCTGCTGTAAGATCGAGATATTCCCCTCCGCATCGCTGATCTTACTTGTCAGCGACTCCGCCGTCTGCTGCAGTACCGAGATGTTTCCCTGCTGGTCCTGCACAGTACTCGACAAGCCTTCTGTCTTCTCCTCCAGCTCCCCCAGCTGGACATTGATATTTACCGTGAATTCCCCCAGCTGTTTCAGATCCTCCTGGTCTTTCCGGTACTCCTGCAGCGCCTCCTGGCTGAAATTCTCATCCGGGTTCATGTTCGCAAACATGTACCGCAGCTGTTCGTTCAGCATAAACAGGTAACTCTTGATCTTCTTTACGTCATTCCCGCCGGAATACCCGGCCATATTGTAGACGGACATATCCTCCCCCCTTTCCTCCATTCTACACATTCTTTGGCCGCGTTTCCCCCACCCCGCACGCAACCAAAAAAAGGGCCGCCTCCGGCCCGCAGACGGCAAAAGCGGTAGTCAAAAATGATTGCCGCTCTGACCTGTTTCCTATTAAATTTCGCTTGAACCACATCAAAAAAGGCACCAGTTATTGCATGGCACCCTCATTTTGAAATTCAATATGTTCCTGTGATGGTATTCTAAAAGAAAACTGCGTTTTCCCACCGTAATTCGATATAGCAAAATCACCCTGCGATATTATATCCATTCCAATGAGAACATCAATACCCTGTGCCCCGATTTCTGAATCCATAACAACCAAGTTCCGAAATATGACTTCATTATTCAATACCAAATTTATAAAAAATGTATTTAGAATGCCGGTGCCAGAAGGCGTTCGTACTCGTGTCATTCCCAATGGTTGCAGGTGCAATTTAGTTGCAACTTCTTTTGAAATACAAGTCCCAGTAGCGCCAGTGTCCCATTGTGCCTTGACAGGCAATGCGATCCCATTAATATCAATAACAGCATTATTAATAATCTTGCGACAAATTTGAGGATACTTCTCCGTAAATACAGACAACAATTTTTTCATTAGTGATGCCTCCGCTAAATTTCTATCAATTGCCATGAAGACAAATAATTAGTATAACCGGATTCATCGCCATTGCATTCCTGAACAATGAATGTACCGAGCGGATACGTTTGAACAGTGGCATCTATGGCACTTGCCACATCTTCATAAACACCCAATATTTTTTGATTCCTGATTACTATAAATTTATGCCCGTATTTTTGGAACAACTCGTTATAATGGTTTAAAAAGAACTGAAAATCCGTAGCCCTCTCTGTGTCAGTATAAGTAAACATAGACGCCCTCCTTTCTACTAATTAATAGTAATATATTCGTATAAAAAAAATAAGATGACTAAGAAGCGACTATCCTCAGCTTTCTAAACCGAACAGTTACTTCTTTGAAATCATCTAATTTAAATTTCAATCTACTGTATATAGTGTAGCATACCAAAAAAGCGTCGTCAATATTTAATTACCTTTTATAATCAACCATAATCAAAATTACTATCTGATTTTGAATCTAAAAATATTGATTATCTCAAAAAGCCTTGATTTTACGGGCAGTTTCGCAGGGTAACAAGCCGGATTTACTACTCA
>CANQYH010000118.1 GCA_947628025.1 uncultured Lachnospiraceae bacterium
CATCCTTTCCGACGAGGCCAGCATGATTACCGGCTCCATCGGTATGCTGGCCAGCGCCAGCCTGAACGAGAGCAAGTTCGGCCTGTACGAGCCCAGCCATGGTTCCGCGCCCGACATTGCCGGGAAAAATATCGCCAATCCGATCGCGACGATCCTGTCGGCGGCCATGATGCTCCGCTATTCGTTCGATCTGGACGCGGAGGCGGAGGCCGTCGAGAATGCGGTGCAGCAGGTCCTGACGGAGGGCTACCGCACCGGCGATATCTATTCGGAGGGCTGCGTGAAAGTGAGCACCAGCGAGATGGGCGACCGGATCGCGGAGCGGATCGGATAAGGAGATCACCGACGGGGAGCTGCCGCGGATCTTTTTCGCAGCGGCGTTCCCGATCTATTTGAAGGAGGAATTTTGTCATGAGAAGCGATAACGCAAAATCCGGTATGCAGCAGGCTCCGGCGCGTTCTCTGTTCAGGGCGCTGGGACTGACCGAGGAAGAACTGGCGCGGCCGCTGGTCGGCGTCGTCAGCTCCTATAATGAGATCGTTCCCGGCCACATGCACCTGGACAAGATCGTCGAGGCGGTCAAGCAGGGCGTGGCGATGGCGGGAGGGACCCCCATCGTATTCCCGGCGATCGCGGTCTGCGACGGCATCGCCATGGGACATGTGGGGATGAAATATTCGCTGGTGACGCGGGACCTGATCGCCGATTCTACGGAATGTATGGCGCTGGCTCATCAGTTTGACGCGTTGGTCATGATCCCCAACTGCGATAAGAACGTGCCTGGCCTTTTGATGGCCGCGGCCCGTCTGAATATTCCTACGGTCTTTGTCAGCGGCGGTCCCATGCTGGCCGGTCACGTAAAAGGCCAGAAGCGGAGCCTTTCCAGTATGTTTGAGGCGGTAGGCGCTTACGCCGCGGGGACGATGAGCGAGGAGGATGTGGAGGATTTTGCCAATAAAGTCTGCCCGACCTGCGGTTCCTGCTCCGGCATGTATACGGCCAACAGCATGAACTGCCTGACGGAGGTCCTGGGAATGGGTCTGCAGGGCAATGGTACGATCCCGGCGGTGTATTCTGAGAGGCTGCGCCTGGCGAAGCACGCGGGCATGGCGGTCATGAAGCTGCTGGAGAAAAACATCTGCCCGCGGGACATCATGACCGAGGCCGCGTTCCGCAACGCCCTGACGATGGACATGGCTTTGGGCTGCAGCACCAACAGTATGCTCCATCTGCCGGCCATCGCCCATGAGGCGGGCGTGGAGATCAACGTGGATATCGCCAATGAGATCAGCGCCAAAACGCCGAACCTGTGCCATCTGGCCCCGGCGGGTCCCACCTATATGGAAGACCTGAACGAGGCGGGCGGCATCTACGCGGTCATGAAAGAGATCAGCAAGCTGGGTCTTCTGGACTTAAACTGCATGACGGTGACGGGGAAGACCGTCGGAGAGAATATTAAAGACGCCGTAAATAAAAATACCGATGTGATCCGCACGGTGGAGAATCCCTATTCCGCGACCGGCGGCATCGCCGTGCTGCGGGGCAACCTGGCTCCCGATTCCTGTGTGGTGAAGCGCTCCGCCGTAGTTCCCGAGATGCTGAAGCATGAGGGACCGGCCAGGGTCTTTGACTGCGAGGAAGATGCCATTGCGGCGATCAAGGGCGGAAAGATCGTGGCGGGCGACGTGGTCGTGATCCGTTACGAGGGTCCGAAAGGCGGGCCTGGCATGAGAGAGATGCTGAACCCGACCTCGGCGATCGCTGGCATGGGCCTGGGCTCTTCCGTGGCGCTGATCACGGATGGACGATTTTCCGGCGCTTCCCGCGGGGCTTCCATCGGCCATGTTTGTCCGGAGGCGGCGGCGGGCGGCCCCATCGGCCTGGTAGAGGAGGGAGATATCATTTCCATCGATATCAACGCTAATACGATCAATATGCTGGTTTCCGATGAAGAACTGGCCAGACGCCGCGCGAACTGGACGCCGAAAGTGACGGAGGTAAGCGGGTATCTGAAGCGGTACCGCGATCTGGTGACCTCGGCGGATAAGGGAGCCGTGCTGGCGGACTGAGACGGCGTGGGAGCGGCGTCTGGACTTCCCGCCGGATGGGCGGAGAAATGGACATGCGCCGGCTATGTTTCCCGGGTGTGTTATACAGCAAGGAGAACGAAAAATTTATGCAGAAATTGAATGGTTCTGAAATCGTAATCGAATGTTTGAAAGAACAGGGCGTGGATACCGTTTTCGGCTATCCGGGCGGGGCGATCCTGAACATTTACGACGCCCTTTATAAGCACCAGAACGAGATCACTCACATCCTGACTTCCCATGAGCAGGGCGCGGCCCACGCGGCTGACGGCTACGCCAGGGCGACGGGCAAGGTGGGTGTCTGCCTGGCGACCTCCGGTCCCGGCGCGACGAACCTGGTGACCGGCATCGCGACCGCCTATATGGACTCGATCCCGGTGGTGGCGATCACCTGCAATGTGGGTGTGAGCCTGCTGGGGCGGGACAGCTTCCAGGAGATCGACATCGCGGGCGTGACCATGCCCATTACCAAATACAATTTTATCGTCAAAGACGTCACGAAACTGGCGGGAGTCATGCGGCGGGCGTTTAAGATCGCCAGATCGGGCCGTCCGGGTCCGGTGCTGGTGGATATCACCAAAGATGTGACCGCGGCCGAGACCGATTATGAGTATCAGGCTCCGGAGGAGGTCAAACGGCAGTCCGATACCATTACCGAGGAGGCTCTGGAGCAGGCGCTGCTGATGATCAAAGCCTCCCAGAAGCCGTTCATCCTCGTAGGCGGCGGGGCCAACCTGGCCGATGCGTCGGACGAGGTGCGGGCTTTTGCGCACAAGGTCCAGGCTCCGGTGGCGGATACGCTGATGGGCAAGGGCGCTTTCGACGGGACCGACGCGCTTTATACGGGCATGGCCGGTATGCACGGCACGAAAGCATCGAATTTCGGCATCACGGAAAGCGACCTGCTGATCGTGGTCGGCGCGCGCTTCAGCGACCGTGTCGTGGGCAACGTGTCCAAATTTGCGGCAAACGCGAAGATCCTGCAGCTGGATATCGATCCGGCGGAGATCAACAAAAACATCCGCGTGAACGCCAGCATCATCGGCGACGTAAAGATCATCCTGCGCAGGCTCAACGCCCGGCTGGATCCGCAGAACCATGACGAATGGGTGGCACATATTGACAGACTGAAAGACATGTATCCGCTCCATTATAATAAGGAAATGCTGACCGGTCCCGGCGTGATCGAGGATATCTACGATGTGACCGGGGGCGACGCGATCATCGTCACGGAGGTCGGGCAGCACCAGATGTGGGCGGCCCAGTATTATAAGTATAAAAATCCCCATACGCTTCTGACCTCCGGCGGCCTGGGCACCATGGGCTACGGCCTGGGCGCGGCGATCGGCGCGAAGATGGGCAGGAAAGACAAGATCGTGATCAATGTGGCCGGCGACGGGTGCTTCCGCATGAATATGAACGAGATCGCCACTGCCACCCGTTACAATATCCCGGTGATCGAGGTCGTCATCAACAACCATGTGCTGGGTATGGTCCGCCAGTGGCAGACGCTGTACTATGGCAAGCGGTATTCGCATACAGTGTTAAACGATATGGTAGATTTCGCCAAGGTAGCGGAGGCCATGGGCGCGAAAGCGTACCGGGTCACGAAAAAAGAAGAGTTTAAGGATGTGCTCCGGGAGGCCATCGAGCTGAACATCCCGGTGCTGATCGACTGTCAGATCCACTGCGACGACAAAGTATTTCCTATGGTATCACCTGGTGCGGCGATTTCCGACGCATTTGATGATAGAGATCTAGAGATCTAAGCAACTCAGTAAAGGGGATGCGGGGAGGTTCCGACCGGCTCCAGGCGGCGGGGCAGGAAAGCGCGGCCGGCCGGATGAGGACGTACCGGTATCCGAAAAGCAGCAAAAATTCAGAGGAGAGCGGGGAAAAGACCATGAGCAGAGTTTACAATTTCTCAGCGGGTCCGGCGGTGCTGCCGGAAGAAGTATTAAAAGAAGCGGCGGAGGAAATGCTGGATTACAAGGGGACGGGGATGTCGGTGATGGAAATGTCCCACCGTTCCAAGGCATTTGAAACGATTATTAACGAGGCGGAGGCAGACCTGCGGGAATTGATGAACATCCCCGACAATTATAAGGTCCTGTTTCTCCAGGGCGGCGCGCATCTGCAGTTTTCCATGGTTCCGATGAACCTGATGAAGAACCGCGTGGCGGACTACATCATCACGGGACAGTGGGCGAAAAAAGCCTGGAAAGAAGCGCAGAAGTACGGCAAGGCCAATGCGATCGCGTCCAGCGAAGACAAGGTGTTCAGCTACATTCCGGACTGCTCCGACCTGCCGGTTTCTGAGGATGCGGACTACGTCTACATCTGCGAGAACAACACGATCTACGGGACCAAGTTTAAGACGCTTCCCAATACCAAAGGCAAGACGCTGGTGGCGGACGTGTCCTCCTGCTTCCTGTCCGAGCCGGTGGACGTGACGAAGTACGGTCTGATCTACGGCGGCGTACAGAAAAACATCGGGCCGGCCGGCGTGGTCATCGTGATCATCCGCGAGGACCTGATCACGGAGGACGTACTTCCCGGCACGCCGACCATGTGCCAGTACAAGACGCACGCGGACGCGAAATCCCTTTACAACACGCCGCCGTGCTACGGCATCTATATCTGCGGCAAGGTGTTCAAGTGGCTGAAAGCGAAAGGCGGCCTGGAGGCCATGAAAGAGATCAATGAGAAGAAAGCGAAGATCCTCTATGACTTCCTGGATCAGAGCAGCCTTTTCAAAGGAACCGTCGTGAAAGAGGACCGTTCGCTGATGAACGTGCCGTTTGTGACCGGCGACGCCGATCTGGACGCACTGTTTGTGAAAGAAGCGGCGGCGGCCGGATTTGTGAACCTGAAAGGCCACCGGACCGTGGGTGGCATGAGGGCCAGCATCTACAACGCGATGCCCATCGAGGGCGTGGAGAAGCTGGTAGAGTTCATGAAAGCATTCGAGGAGGCGCATCAGGCATGAGAAAGATACATTGTTTAAACGCGATCTCAAAATACGGCACGGATCTGCTGACGGAGGACTACGCCCTTACGGACGATATGGCGGAAGCGGAGGGCGTGCTGGTGCGCAGCGCGGCCATGCATGACATGGAGCTGGGCCAGGATCTGTTGGCGATCGCGAGAGCCGGTGCGGGCGTCAATAATATCCCGCTGGAGAAGTGCGCCGAGCAGGGCATCGTAGTGTTCAATACGCCGGGCGCCAATGCCAACGGCGTGAAAGAGCTGGTGATCGCCGGACTGCTTTTGGCGGCCCGCGACGTGGTGGGCGGCATCGAGTGGTGCAAAGCCAACAGCGAGGATGAAAACATCGCCAAGTCGGTCGAGAAAAGCAAAAAGGCCTTTGCCGGTACGGAAATTCTGGGCAAGAAACTGGGCGTCATCGGGCTGGGAGCCATCGGCGCGCAGGTAGCCAACGCCGCGGTTGCTCTGGGTATGGAAGTCTATGGCTACGACCCGTTCATTTCCGTCAGCGCGGCCTGGGGACTGTCCCGCGCGGTGAAGCACATCACTTCCGTAGACACCATTTACCAGGAGTGCGATTATATCACGGTGCATGTGCCGCTGATGGACGCGACGAAAGGCATGATCGGCGCGGACGCGGTCGCAAAGATGAAAGACGGCGTGGTGGTGCTGAATTTCGCCCGCGACCTGCTGGTGGATGACGCCGTGATGGCGGAGGCCCTGGAGAGCGGCAAGGTCCGCCGCTATGTGACCGATTTCCCGAATCCGAAGTCCGTCCATATGAAGCATGTGATCGCGATCCCGCATCTGGGCGCGTCCACGGAGGAATCCGAGGACAACTGCGCGGTGATGGCGGTGAAAGAGCTGATGGATTACCTGGAAAACGGCAACATCAAAAATTCCGTCAATTATCCCAGCTGCGACATGGGCGTCTGCAAGATGGCCGGGAGGCTGGCGGTGCACCATTTGAACATCCCCAACATGATCGGCCAGGTGACCGGTCTGGTGGCGGCCAGCGGCGTCAATATCTCGGATATGACCAATAAGAGCCGCGATAAGTACGCCTATACCCTGCTGGATCTCTCTAGCCCCATCGACGCGGAGACCGTGGAAAAAGTGCGCGCCATCAAGGGCGTGCTGCGGGTACGCGTGGTGAAGTAGATCGATCCTATGAGTTCAGACATCCATTTCCGGGAGCCGTGCGTATCGTGCGGACCGGAGATGGATGTTTTTTTCGGTAAAAGTGCTGTTCATAACGCCGTGATTTTGTTATAATAATCAAATGACAGCGTGCCGAGGCGATCGGGCGCGAGAAACAGGAGGTATTATAGTTATGAAAGAAAACAATGCAGGGACCGACGGCAGCCGCTATATCCCCTATGAGGAGCGTACCGGCAACGAGAGCGTCGTTTATTTTACGCGCGATCTGTCGCCGGAGGGCATGGCGAAAGTCTATGAGAGAGTGAAAGAGCATATCGGCGGCAAGGTCGCGATCAAGCTGCACACGGGAGAACCTCACGGGCCGAACATCATCCCGCCGGCGTGGGTCAAGGCGTTTATGGAGAAAGAGCTTCCCGGCGCGGCGATCATTGAGACCAACACGTTTTACGCGGGCGACCGTTACACGACGGAGCAGCACCGCAGGACGCTGGAAGTCAACGGCTGGACGGAGTTTACGACGGTGGACATCACCGACGAACATGGGACGGCGATGCTTCCGGTGAAAGGCGGTAAATGGTTTACGGAGATGTCGGTGGGCAAGTCGCTGCTGGATTATGACTCCATGGTCGTTCTCACGCATTTCAAGGGCCATATCAAGGGCGGTTTCGGCGGATCGAACAAAAACATCGGCATCGGCTGCGCGGACGGTCATGTGGGCAAGGCGATGATCCATGCCAAGGACGGCGACGACTGGGGCGTGGAGAAAGAAGAACTGATGGAGAAGATCACCGAGTCCACGAAAGCCACGATCGATTACTTCGGGCAGAAAGTGGTTTATGTGAATGTCCTGCGGAACATGTCTGTTTCCTGCGACTGCGAGGGAGTGGAGGCCGAACCGGTCAAAACGCCCAACGTGGGGATCGTCGCCAGCGTCGATATCCTGGCCGCGGATCAGGCCAGCGTGGATATGGTCGCGGCCATGAGCGAGGAGCAGCATCACGACCTGATGGAGCGCATGTCCTCCCGCCATGGCTACCGGCAGCTTTCCTATATGAAAGAGATGGGCATGGGCAACGATAAATATGTCCTGATCGACACCGACAACGGCGACCGCCGGATCGACGCGGCCGCCGCGGTGGAGGGCGTCGTACCGTTCGCCGGGTGATTCCGGACGGGTTCCTTTTTTATCAAGCAGGATAGCGCCGCTGTGAGAGATGGCCGAACGTCCAGTTTTCACGGCGGCGCCGTTTCGTTATTTTTTGCGGAATCGAACATAATCCTGTACGAAAAGTGTTAAAATGTATACTAACGAAAATCCATACGGAAATAGTATACTGAATACAGGAATCATATCCGTATTCTGCCCTTTTGCGGCGGCTGCCGCCAGAAGGGCTTGTATGAAAAGGAGGGAATCATCATGAGTTTGCCATTTGGTACAGATCTGACCGGCAAGGTGGCGGTCGTGACCGGCGCAGGCGGCGTCCTGTGCGGGATGTTTGCTGCTACGCTGGCAGAAGCGGGGGCGAAAGTAGCGGTCCTGGACCTGAATGAGGAGGCCGCGCAGAAAGTGGCCGGCGGCATCACGGCCGCGGGTCATACGGCGAAAGCGTATAAGACCAATGTTCTGGAAAAGGCGAGTCTGGAAGAGACGCATGAGCGGGTCCTGGCGGATTTGGGACCGTGCGATATTCTGGTCAACGGGGCGGGCGGAAACAACGCCAGAGCCCAGACCCAGAAAGAGTATTTTGAGATCGGAGACATCGAGGCGGATACCGTATCGTTCTTTGATCTGGATCAGAGCGGCGTGCAGTTTGTATTCAATCTGAATTTCATCGGGACCCTGCTTCCGACCCAGGTCTTTGCGAAAGACATGATCGGCCGCGAGGGCTGCAATATTCTGAACGTCTCGTCGATGAACGCGTTCACGCCTCTGACCAAGATCCCGGCCTACAGCGGGGCGAAAGCGGCGGTGAGCAATTTCACTCAGTGGCTGGCGGTGCATTTCTCCAAGGTGGGCATCCGCGTGAACGCCATGGCGCCCGGCTTTTTCGTGACGAATCAGAACCGCGCCCTGCTGTTTAACGAGGACGGCACGCCCACGGCCAGGACGCAGAAGATCCTGGCGGCGACGCCGATGGGACGGTTCGGAGAAGCGGAAGAACTGAACGGCACGCTGCTGTATCTTTTGAACAACGAGGCGTCCGGCTTCGTGAACGGCGTGGTCATCCCGGTGGACGGCGGATTCTCGGCGTATTCCGGGGTATAAGCGGGACATGCGGCTGTCCGGTTTGGCTTCGGCCGCGGGAGATCGCTTCGCCGTGTCCGAAAGGACCATGATCGGGATGGCGGGAGCGGCGCGCGGCTTCGGAAGACAAAACCGCAGCAGCCGAAAGTGATGATAAAAAGAGAAAAGGAGGTACACACTATGCCGATGCAGATGGGCTGGCGCTGGTACGGCGAGGGCAACGACAAGATCACCCTGTCCGATATCCGGCAGATACCCGGCGTGTCTACGATCGTCTGGGCGCTTCACAATAAAATGCCCGGCGAGGTCTGGCAGCCGGAGGAGATCGCGCAGGTGCAGAAGCAGATCGAGGCTTACGGGTTTAACATGGACGTGGTCGAATCCGTAAACGTTCACGACGATATCAAGATCGGGCTTCCCACCCGCGACCAGTATATCGAGAACTACAAGCAGACGATCCGCAACCT
>CANQYH010000119.1 GCA_947628025.1 uncultured Lachnospiraceae bacterium
TCTCAATGATGCTCAGAACCGCCATCTGGGAGTCCGTATGCACCATGCCGAAAACCGGAGCCATGACCGGCTCGCCATCGTTGACGGTCTGGTACTCGTCCCAGAACAGGCTCAGCACGTAGGTCTCATCCACGCCGGCGTTGCCGCCCCACACGTTCAGGGTCTGCGGCGAGGTGAAGCGCCCGTCGTTGTCCTCCAGATAGATCAGGGAGCCGTTGCCGTCCGGCACGAACATATAGCCGCTCCGCTCCGCCGAGTAGGTGTAGCCCAAAAACGGATAGATGTAAATGCTCCCGATGGTGACCGGCGTAGACTCACCGGCCAGCGCCTCCACGATGGAGGAATTGGGGATCTCCGCCGTGAAACCGTCCGCCGTCAGCGCCACGTTCAGCGTAAAGGAGATCTGGTACTTGGTCAGGTTCACGTCCGCCGAAAAGCCGTCCGCCGTGTAATGGACCTGGATCTCGGCCCCCGCGGAGGTCAGGTCGCTGCGCTCCTCGTTGAGGCCGTTTAAGATATCGAACCCGATCCCGGAATGGATGAAGCTCTCCCAGGTCTTGTTCAGCGTCCCGTCGCTCTCCCCCACCGTCGATTCCATGATGGCCCCGGTCTTTTTGTCCCGGATGATCAGCGACAGGGTCGGCTCGTAGAGGTACAGCTGCAGGGCGTCGTTTTCCGCCACCAGCTTGTGGTTCTTGATCGTATCTCCCGGATTGGCGACGATGGCCTCGGCCAGAGCTTCCTTTTTCTCTTCCGCCGAAACCTCCACGTCCACCGCCTCGCCGGAATTCTCCGTCGCGAAAACAGTCGTGGGGGCCGCCAGCAGAACGCCCGCGAACAGGCCGGCCAAACTCTTTAACAAATAACGTTTCCAGTTTTTATCTGCCATATCGATACACCACCTCTCCTGCTATCGCGGATACGAAATCGATGATCTGCTTAAACAGTACGTAAATGATAAATGCCAGAAGCGCCACGATCAGCACAGTGAACGCGGTCAGGAAGATGATCTTAAAGGTCTCCGCCACCGTGTAGTTATTCACTTCCTTGATCGTCATGAACAGCAGGACGACGCACCAGGAATAAATGAATATCTGCGCAAAATCGATCAGGAACACTTCGTTGTAGGTGATCACGTTGCTCAACAGGATCACAAACGGCTCGAACAGGATGTAGGGGGTCAGCGAAAACGCAAAGCCGCAGAACAGACGCTTGAAGCTGCCCTCGCCCTCGTTGATGGTACACATCAGGTAGTTGCAGGCGGTCAGGACGATGAACACGCCGACGATGGTGCCGATGTCGTTGACGACCGTGTAGCGTCCCTCGCGGATGGTCCTCAGCAGGAAACCGCAGTAGTACTTGTTGATCACGAAGATCAGCGTGGTCAGAAGAATCAGAATGCTCGCGGTGATCCAGGAGCTCTTGTTCTCATAGCGCAGGCCGTAGGCGCCGTCTACCGGATGCTTCATATAATACGTCATGTATTTCTGGCGCTGCCAAAACACGCTGCCCCGGAAACCGGCCGTCGCCTTGATGACCGGATTGAAAATGCCTTTCTTCTGCTGGAGCTTTTTCAGCGCCCAGATGATCAGGCAGATCAGGATAACGATGCCCGCCGCCGTGACCAGGTTCTCGCGCAGCCAGGTGTTGCGGACCTCCCAGAACGCGTCGGAGTAGACCTCAAATGCCTTGGACACTCTGGCGTATTTCAGGGCGTTGGCGTAGTCCTCCACCTGCAGGTAGGAACGGCTGATGGCCTCGTTGGCGTAGTCGAACAGGCTGTTGGTCTCCAGCACCTGCAGGAGCGGGGCCATGCTCTCGATGTAGCGCCCGTTCTCATAGAGGTTCAGCGCGCTGTGCAGCAGGTTCGTAAACTCGGTCGCCTCGAAGTACTGCACCTGGCGGCTGTCGGAGTCCACGATGTAGACCCGGTCTTGGGCGTCCACCGCGATCGCTTCCACGCGGCTGGAAAGGCCGATGCGGAACCGTCCGTCGTCGCGGCCGCCGAACACGAAGAGCATATCGCCCTCGGAGTTGTACTCGTAGATGTAGCCGTCGGAGGATGCCACGAACACATTGTCATGGTTTCCTACGGCCACGGCCGCTTCCCTGCCGTCGTAGGCGTCCGGCTCGATCAGGTTGGTGCCGGCGATGTTGAGCTTTCTCAGGCTCAGGTTCTCCTGGCCGGGCGTGACCGTGTAGATCAGGCCCTGCTTGTCGATGGCCACGTTGACCGGCGTGGACGGGAGGTTGCTCACCATCCTGGCCAGCTGCTCATCCGTGAACACCGCCTCCTGGATCATGCGCAGCACCGTCACATTGGCGTTGTTGGTACCGAAATAGCCCAGGAACGTGCCGCCCTCGGTGGGTGTCAGCTGCACCAGTCCGTTGGAGTTACCCTCGCAGACGATATACATGTCGCCGCCGGCGTTGACCACGATCTTGACCGGCTTGAAATCACCCTTGCCGTATAACGGGTGATTGGGTTTTGTGTAGGTGGCGATGACCTGGCCCTCCGGGTCGAATACCACGACCTTGCCGGAGCGGTCCGCCACGTACAGCTGCTTCTCTTCCGTGACGAAGATGCCGTAGGGCTCGACCAGCTCGCCCTCGCCGATGGTCGCCACATAGTCTCCGGTCAGCGTGCTGACCCAGACTACTTTCGCGCCGGAATCGGCGATATAGATGTAGCCGTCCTCCGTGATCTTGATATCGGTGGGCTTCACCAGGGAATGGTCGCCGACCTTATTGAACGATCCTTTCGGAGTGTAGGCCGTCTGTGTTTCCGTAACATAACCATAGCCGTCTATGGTGTAAGTCTTGTAGGGGACCTCCGCGAAAACCTGCAGGGGCGTGACCGCCAGGGTCAGTACGGAAAGAACAGCGGGCAGTAATTTTTTCCATCTTTTCATGTTCTTCCCTCCTACTTGATGCCGGAATGAGCCATGGTGTTCATGATGCTCTTCTGGCAGAAAATAAACACGACCAGGTTCGGTATGAACATGATCAGCGTCGCGGCCGCCGCAATACCCTGACCGGCTACCGTGTTGTTGGAGGAAGCCAGCGTATTCATATAGAACGCCAGGGTCCTCAGCCCGTCCTCGTTCATGTAGAGGTTGGAGCTCTCCACGTTGGTCCAGACCTGCTGAAACGCCAGGATCGCGCTGGTGGCAATGGCCGGCTTGATCATCGGGATGATGATCTTGCGGTAGACCACGTACTCGCTGGCGCCGTCCATATAGGCCGCGTCGATCAGCGCGTCCGGGATCTGGTCGATGAACTGCTTCACCAGGAACAGGTTCACAGGCATGGCCAGCAGCGGCAGGATATGGGCCAGGTAATTGTTCGTCATGCCCAGGGCGTCGATCACCAGGTAACGGGGGATCATGACCGCCACCGGAACGAACATCAGGGCCGCGTTATTGATCTCCAGCAATGTTTCCTTGCCCCTGAAGCGCAGCTTCGACAGCGCGTAGCCGGCCATGGAGGACAAAAGGATCGAGCAGATCACGTCCGCCGCGGTCACGATCAGGCTGTTGAATACGTAACGGCTCAGCGGGATGCCGGAGGTCTGGGACGCTTTCATCAGGCCCCGGAAGTTATCCAGCGTCGGGTTCTGTACGAAGAACCTGGGCGGGAATGCGAACAGCTCTTCCATGGGCTTAAACGCGTGGCAGAAAATGTAAACGATCGGCAGCAGCATGAACAGGGCCAGCGGGGCTACGATCACGATCAGCTTGATCTGACCGCGCTCAAATTTTTTCGGATTGATATTGCTTCCTCTATATGCCATAATCTAAGCCCCCTCTCAGTCTTTCTCGGCAAACAGCTTCTTCGCCATGGTGGAGAAGAGCCAGATAATGCCTAACAGTACGACGGAAACGGCCGCAGCGTAGCCCATCTCGTAGCGGATGAAACCGTAGTCCTCGATGTGGTTCACGATCAGCTGGGCCGCGTAGCCGGGCGTCGGGTTGGAACCGGTCAGGGACACGCCGATGGCGCCGTTGGAGAACGTGTTCACCACCGCCATGACCGCGCCGAACAGCATCTGCGGCTTCATGGTCGGGATCGTGATGTAGATCATCTCCTGGAACCGGTTCTTGATGCCGTCGATGGCGCCCGCCTCGTAGAGCTCCTCGTCGGCGTTCAAAATACCGGCCAGCATCGACAAAAAGCCGACGCCCATGCTGGACCACAGCGCCACGATGATGACGATGGGCAGCAGGTAGGTCGTGTTGGTCAGCCAGATGATGGGCTCATTGATGATGCCCAGGTTCATCAGGATGCTGTTCAGGTACCCGGTCTGGTCGCCGGTGAAGATGATCTTCCACAGGACGGCCATGGCCACGCCGCTGGTCATGCTGGGCGAGTAAAAGATCAGCGCCAGGATCGTCCTGGGCACGGAAGACAGCTGCGCCAGCACCCACGCCAGGATGAACGAGAGCAGGTAACCGCCGATGCCGACGATGATGACGTACACCACCGTGTTGGGCAGGACGTTCTGCATGAAAATCTCGTCCTGGGTGATCAGGTTGATGTAATTCATGAACCCGGCGAAAGTCGGGAACTCAATGGTGTTGAAATTCGTAAAGGAAAGGCCGATCGCGATCACCATCGGGACGATGATGAAGACGACGAACAGGACCAGGTAAGGAGCCAGGAACACCAGCGCCGCGGGATTGGACGCCTCGCGCTTGCTGATCTGGTTCTTCTTGCCCTTTGCAGCCGCTTTGCTCATCAGTTATCTCCTCCTTCCGTCTTTCCCAGGATCTGCCTTACTTTCTCCAGCGTCGGCACCTCGTAGGGGGTGATCACGTTGCCGTTGGCGTCGTTGTAGCCGAACTCCTCCAGCTTGCGCTCCGTCTCCCGGTTGATGCGCTTCACCGCGTTGTCCAGGGTCCGGCGCAGGTTCTCGCCGTCCACCACGATGGAGTTGTAAGCGTTGGAGATCTCGCGCTCTACCATGTAGGAGCCGGGAAGCCTGGGCGCTTCGTTGATCCACTCGGCCTGGGCCAGGATCACTTCCTTGTCCTGGGTCTTCCAGGGCAGTCTCGAAAACGCCTCTTTGTTGGCCGTGTTCCACATGAATGTGCTTCCGTAGGTAACCTGCAGCGTCTGTCCGAATTCCGCCTGCACGTCGGCGGAGGACCACCACTTCATGAACTCCCAGGTCTTGGCCTCGCGCTCGGGATCGGATTTAAACATCACCGTGCTCTCCGCGCCGCCGGAGATGTAGCGCAGCACATTGCCGTTCTCATCCACCGTGCCGGGCACCGGGTAGATGTCCCAGCTGTTGGCGATCTCGGGGGCCGCGTTCAGCAGCAGGTTGTATACGCCGTAATCGGCGATGCCGATGGGCATGGACCCGTTGCGGAAATGCTGGTAGAAATTCGGGATGTCTTTCGGCAGGTTGTAAATGGTAAAGAGCTCGGTCAGCTCCTTAAAGCCCTTGACGGACTCCTCGCTGTTCATGTTGGAGTCGCCCGCGTACTGGGTGTAGAGCGAACCGCCGTTCTGCAAAATCAGCGGCGTCGTGCCGTGGAAGTTGCGCATGGCCTGCATACCGGCCGTCGGGTAGTAGAAGTTCATACCGCGCATCTGCAGGCTGGGAAGCAGATTTCTCACGTCCTGGATCGTATCCGGGACCTCCAGGCCCAGCTTCTCGAACACGTCGGTCCTCACATACAGGACCCAGAAATTCATGGTCTCGGGCAGGGAATAGATCCCGTCCTCGATCGTCGACGGCACCAGGAGGCCCTCCTCAAAGCGGGACGCTACCTCCGGGAAATCCTCAAACTCCGTCAGATCCTTGATCGCGCCGCGGATGCCCAGCTCGAACGGCACCGCGTAGTTGATGCCGGTCGCCACGTCGGGGGCGTCGCCGGAGGCGTTGGCCAGGATCAGCTTGTTCTGGTCAGGCATCAGGGCCAGATCGACCTGGATGCCGGTCTTGGCCGTGAAATCCTCGTCGATCATCTTCTGCATGATCTCCAGGTACTGCCGGGAACGGTTCACCCACACCTGCAGATGCTCCGGGTCGTTGCCGCTGGTAGAATAGGCCTGGGACGTAAAGGAGGTCACGAACCGCTTGATGCCGGCCGCGATGGAAGCGAAAAATCCGGATCCCGTCGGAACCTTGACGCTGTCCTGATACAGATAGATGCGGTCGATTCCCAGGGCGTTCTCATTGATGCTGTCCACCAGGTTGGCCAGGAACTGATTGACCGAGTTGGAGCTGGTGGTCAGCTCGGATACGCGGTAAGCCAGCTCGTCCGGCTCCTCCGCCAGGGAACGGAGCTGCTTGCTGGCGACGCCGGCGGACGAGAACGCGCCGATCTTTTTCGCGGTCGGGTTGTACTGCTTCACGCTCTCCACCAGCTCGTCCAGACGGTCCGCGTAGGACTCCAGACGGGTGATCGCGTCGGGAATATAGTCCTGGATATCCAGATCCCTGTACTTGTCTTTATTCGTACCGGCGACCTTGGTGATCTCCAGGTTCAGGTTATTCACGCCGTTCATGATCTCGTCCACGGCCTCCAGCACATGGCGGATCGGATCGGCGGAGATCATAAATGTGACTGTGTGCTCCCCGGCGCTCAGATCCACGCTCAGCGCGCGGCCGTCGCCGTCGGACAGCTTCTCCACCTGGTAGCCGGAGCCGTAAGGCAGAGGATAATTCTGGAACTGGGTGTTGGGGATCTCCCCGTCCACATACACATTGACGAAGACCGGGAAATCTGTTTTGCTGCTCTGCACGTAATTCAGGGCCAGATGATAGGTCCCCGCGGTCTCCACGTTCACTTTGTAGGTAACGGACTGCCCCGCTTCGGAGAACGAGGCGCTGTCAATGGTATTGAGCGCCTTGGTCTCTACCTCGTAGGGATCCAGGTCGATGTCATACTCGCAGGCCGCGCGGATCGAAGAAGCGTTCCGGCTGTCCATGCTTTCGCCCTGGATCGTGATCAGCGCGTCCCCCGGCGCGTCCTTGGAACCGGCGTATTCCGCGATGACCGGTTCGGGATTCAGATACAGGTCGCCCAGGAGCATATTGCCCTCGATCAGGGTAAACTCCAGCTCATTCTCTCCCTTTTTCAGCTCCACGGCCAGGGGACCGCTGTAGCGGTAGCTGGAGTCGCCCACGTACTTGTTCTGCCACTCCATCAGCTTGTCAGGCACGGGAACGATCTGGTTGCCGTAGCGGTCGTAGGAAGCCTCCGCCGGATCGCGCCATTTGGCTTCCAGCTTCAGATCCCTCAGCTCGTAGAACTGATACTCTCCGTTGACTTTCATGGACAGTTCCAGGGCCAGCACGCTGTCGCCTATATCGAGGTAATCCATGCTGATATAGTAGCGTCCCGCCTGAGGCGCGTCGACGGTCACGACGCAGGAATCGTGGATCGCCATCTGGACCGCGTCTTTTCCGTAGCCGCGGCTGTCGGCGGCCACCGAAGCGCCCGCGACCGGCGTGAAATTCGCCGCCGTGTCGATCGTGACTGTCTCCCCTTCGTAGAAGGGGCTGGTCAGGGACTGGCTGACTTTCGTGTAGTTGTTATCGATCATATCGTTGGAGAAATTATCGTCCGTGATATAATTGGTAGCAGTCTGCGAATTGACCTTGCCGTCCGCTGACGCGTCTTCACTTGTTTTCAGATCCGTTGCCCAGACCGCCGTACTCGACGCCGTCATCGCCCCGGCTATAAAAAGAGCCAGCCATCTGCGCTTTGTCTTGCCTGAAAACATACCTCCACCTTCTTTCTTTATATATTGCTGCGGTCCGGACGCGGCCTCCGAAAAAGCCTCTCCCCGCCCGCTAACGCACGCCGTTATTTCGCCTCGTAACCGCTGCCCCATACCGCGATTCCGGTATCGGACAGGGCCGTAAACGTACTCACATTCTTAAATCCGAACTGGTCCCACTCGATCAGGAACTTTCCTTTATATACGATGCCGTTTAAGGTCAGCGTCGCCGTATTGCCGTCCTTCAGCTCCCAGGTCCCCTCGAAATCGCCGGTGACCGTACCGTCCTCGTTCAGCACGATGTTCTTGGAATGGACGATGTTGGCGCTGATATTGTGGAGATGGTTCACGATCCGGTAGGGTCCCGTCACATCGGCGGCCGTCACTTCCTCCGTCTGGTCTCCCACGTAGCGGTGGGGCGATACGACGAACCATCCGTCCTCGTTCAGGTACATCTGGTGTACCCGGACGTTGTGGGCCTCTCCCTTGCCCTCGAACCGGGTGTGGAAGATCAGGAAATATTCGCCGGTCTCCTCATCGTACCAGACGCTGTTGTGTCCGGGAGACACGTAGCCCGCGCGGAACTGGCCCCATTCGCCCTCCTGATAGTCGAAGCTGAAATTGCCCATCAGCTTCACGCCGAATTTGGCGGCCGTGCCGTCATCGAACGCCGTGCCCGCCTTGCCCACGCAGTCGATCATGTCCTGGCCCTCGGAGTCATAATAGGGGCCGTCCGGGTTCTCGGAACGGCAGACGCGGATGTTGTAGCCGCCGTCCGCGGCCAGGCCGCCGAACGACAGGAACATGTAGTAATAATCCGTCTCCGGGCTGTAGATGATATAGGGAGCCTCGATCCGCAGATGGTTGCCGCCCAGCAGCTTCTTGCCGTAGCCGCTCTCCAGCGGAAATCCCGTCTCCGGGTTCAGCTCCAGGATATAGATGCCGCCGGAATAGGAGCCGTAGACCATCCAAAGCCTCCCCTCCTTGTCAAAGAACACGCAGGGGTCGACGGCGTTGGGCTTGACGGTAGCGTCGTAGACCTCTCCGTCCTCGTCCGGCATATCCGCGCCCTGGCCGGATTTCAGGAACACGCCCAGGTTCTTATAGGGACCCTCGATGTCGTCGGAGACCGCCAGGCCCAGCGCCGACAGGGGCATGCTCCCTTGACAGTT
>CANQYH010000120.1 GCA_947628025.1 uncultured Lachnospiraceae bacterium
TGCGGCCGGGAGCTCTATCTAAAGATAACGTTTGCCAATACCATGAGCTCGGCCGTGGATGTGGCTATGACGCTGAACGGAGAAGAGTATGCCAATATACCTTTTTATCCGACAGGAAGCACGGCGGCGGAGGAGGCGGGCAACTATGTGTATATTCCGGTGATCCTGGACAAAGATGTCAATACCGTCGTATTCGATGTGCTGCAGACAGGAACAAGCGCTCTGTATATCCGCGGGGCGGAAATCGTTGCAGTCAGCGACCGCTGGTAACGCAGCGGGACGTAACATATAAACTCTCCGCTTTCAGCCGGGGACTGGCGGCCTGCGGAGCAAAGAGGAAAAGTGAAACGAAAGGAGAGCAAGGATGAAAAAGAACAGGATAACGATTATGGGTTTGGTCTTTATGGCGGCGCTTTTTGTTATGGCGAAACCGGCCATGAATGTTTGGGCGGACGAAGCTCCAAACGTGGTTTTCATAAAGGACGGAGGAACAGGCGACGGCTCGTCTGCGGACCAGGCCGCGAGCACGCTGATCACGGCCTACAGCGTATTGGATACGTCTAAGGATGCGACCATTGTGATCTGCGGTCCCTTTACGCAGTCGCAGGCTTTTGACTATCCGATTCCTTATGACGGAAGCGTAACCTTGACTTCGGTTTATGACGGCGTAGATTATCGTGAGCAGGGCGCGGTTCTCCAGTTTGAGGCAGTTCGTTATATCTGCTATGGAGATACGCGGTTCGAAAATCTCGATATCGTAGGACTCGGAGCGTATGTGCTGGTGGTCGGCCAGCATTATCCGGTAACGATCGGCGAGGGTGTGAACATAACGGCGGAAGCGATGACGGGCGGTTCGGTCGCGAAATCCTTTACGATCCTGGGCGGATATCAGAATGGCGCAGGAGAAGCGACGGATGCAAACGATGCGGATACGAACATCACAGTGCTTTCCGGCAGCAAGATATACATAGTGGCGTTTTCACGTCAGATCGTGGGGGCTTATACCGGTACGGCGCATATTACGATCGGAGGCAATGCGGATGTGGCGACCCTGCATCTGTCGGAGGCCAATGCGGAGGGAGTGATACTCGGAAACACGGAGGCTCTGATCACCGGAGACGCCCATGTAGGAACGATCTACGGCACGACGCAGGATACGGAGATGAATTCGGTAAAAGTAATCTGGGAATCGGGGACAATCGACTCGATGAAATGGTGCCCGGAGTCTGCGCCAGGGACGCTTACGACCGCGGAGGACAAGCTCTTGCTGGTATCGGATAAAGTAAAAGAACAGGAAAATTATGACGAGATCGCGTCGGCATTTGAGCGTGTCGAGACGGCTTCGGGATCTGCCGGGACGGAAGCGGCGGCAAACGAGGAAACGCCGGACGATCAGGGAGCACAGGAAACGGAGGCGGCTTCGGATGCGTCGGAAGCGCCGGCAGAGAAAGAGGCGGCGTCGATCCCGGCTACGGGAGATAGGAGAGACGCAATGTCCAACGGTGTGATGGCGGCTGTATTTTGTATCCTTGCGGTCACAGCGGCGGCCGGTTTGACGTTTGACAGAAAAAGAAATAAAATATAGGCGGAATTTTAACGAGACATGGATGATTCAGAAGCGCAAAGGCAGGAAAATAGGATGAATGCGAGGATATGGCAGGAAAAAAAGAAATTGAAGACCTATAAGGTCGGAAAAGGGAATGAGGCTCCGCATTTTATCGAGAAAAAGCAGTACCAGGGGGCCTGCGGTAAAGTATATCCGCTGCAGGTAGTGGACCGGATCTTTGACGAAACAGAAGAAAAAGAGTACGATATGGTCCGAATGGAAAACGATTACATCTCGGTAAAACTGCTTCCGGCGATCGGGGGCAAGATCTACGGAGCCAGCGCAAAGAAAAACGGGTATGAATTTATTTATGAGAATCCGGTGGTGAAGCCGGCCCTGATCGGACTGTGCGGTCCCTGGGTATCAGGCGGCGCCGAGTTCAACTGGCCGCAGCATCACCGCCCCACTACCTATGCGCCGGTGGAGTACAAGCTGCGGGAAAACCCCGACGGGTCCGTGACCTGTTTTATGGGGGAGTTAGAGCCGTTAAAGCACATGCGCGGCATGGTGGCTGTAACGGTCTATCCGGACAGTACGCTGGTGGAGGCGAAAGCCACGGTTACGAATTGTACGGATAAAGCGCTGCCCTTTATGTGGTGGAACAACACGGCAGTGCGGGTACATAGCCAGTATAAGGCGATCTTCCCGCCGGATATCGAGTATGGTTCCGATCATGACCGGCGCGCGATCATCTCGTTCCCGGTCATGAAAGGGATTTTCAAGACGGCCAGGCCTTACGATTATGGAGAGGGGACGGATGTTACCTGGTTCAGCGAGGTAAAAGTGCCTACATCCCTGATGATCCCGCGCGGCGAGACGAAGATGGATTTTCTGGGCGGATACGATTACAAGTGCGATGCGGGAACCATGATCATCCATGACCATTACGTTTCGCCCGGCTGCAAGATGTTCACATGGGGCGATGCGGATTTTGGTAAAAAATGGTGTTCGAACCTGACGGATAACGGGGACCGTTATCTGGAACTGATGACAGGGAGCTATACGGACAACCAGCCGGATTTCGCTTACATAGAACCGGGAGAAACAAAAGAGTTTGTTAATTACTGGTATCCGATCCAGGGCATCGGAGGCGTGTCCAACGCCTGCGCCGCGGGGGCGGTCCGTTTGGAGCCGTCGGAAACGCCGGGCGTTTGGAATGTGGGAGCCGTCGTGACGAAACGCCGCGAAACGCTGCGGATGGTTCTGAAAATGGACGGAAACGCGATATTTGAGAAGATGGGGAAATTGGATCCGGAAAGCTTCTGTCTGGAAAAGGTTTCGGTTCCGGCCGGGATCTGTGCCGAACGGCTGACGCTGGCTTTATACGACGAGCAGGGGGCGGAGATCTTGTCCTATACCCCGGCGGCAAAGGGCAGGAAAGAACCGCCCAGGCCCCGCGAGAGGGCTCCGTATCCGAAAGACGTGGATTCGTTGGAGATGCTTTACATTTACGGCAGACACCTGGCCCAGTATAAACATGGGACATACCGGCCGGAGGATTATTATCTGGAAGCCCTGCGCAGAGAGCCGGAAGATTACCGGTGCAATCTGGAAATGGGCAAGATCATGATAGAGCGGGGAGATTTCGGACAGGCAGAACGGTATCTGAAAGCGGCGTTAAAACGGATCACTTTTGAGAACACCAGTCCCCAGGATTCAGAGATCTATTATCAGATGGGACGTTTGCTGCGGCTGCAGGGCGACAAAGAGAAAGCCTACGAATATTTCCGGGCGGCGGCGTGGCAGTATCCCTACAGGAGCTGCGGCTATTTTGAGAGCGCCTGTATCAGCAGCGAACTGGGCTATGAGGAAAGGGCGGAAGAAGAGCTGAACGAGGCGCTGGCGACCAATACCAGATTTTATGCGGCTCGGACGCTTCTGGCCTACCTGACCGCCGATAAGCGCGCTCTGGAAACCGTGATCCGGGAATTTCCGCTGGACGGCTCCGCCAGATATGCCAGATGGCTGCTGACGGGAGAGCCTGTGGAAGAATTTGTCCGGAAAAGTCCGGAATACGTGCTGGATGCGGCGCTGCTGTTTGAGAAAGCGGGCCTGAGAGAGGAAGCGGCGCGGATCTTGAGAGATTGTACGGAGCCGTCCCTGAATCTTTTATTCCACCTGGAGGCTCTGACCGGAGAACCGGCTGGGGAGGCTTCCATGACGCTCTGGCTGCCGAACCGGCTGGAGGATATCGCCGTGCTGGCAGGCGGGGACTGGCGGGCGTTGTATATGCTGGGCTGTCTGTATTACGATAGAGAGAACTATACGGCGGCAGCGGAAGTATGGGAAAGATCCCTGGCTAAGAATGAACGCTATGGTTATACCTGGAGAAATCTGGCGTTTGCTTATTACGATCATCTGGATAAACCGCAAATGGCCCGCCTTTACATGCAGAGGGCGGTGGAGCTGGATCCCGAGGACCGCAGGCTGATCTATGAGCTGATGCAGATCGAAAAGGAGGATCAGGTTTCCGTCGCGGACCGGATCGAAACGACGGAAACATACCGCGAGCAGGTGTATGACCGCGATGACGCATGGCTGGACGCCGCGATCCTGCGGATGCAGAGCGGCGATTATGCCGCGGCGAAAGAGATGCTTCTGCAAAAGAGCTTCCATATTTATGAGGGAGGCGAAGGCAAGCTGACCAAATATCATCGCTGGCTTCATGTGCTGACGGCAAACGAGGCGATGAACAGGGGCGATTATGGCGCGGCGGAGCAGGAGCTTAAAGAGGCTCTGATCTATCCGTTAAGTTATGGAGAGGGCCGCGGGTTTTTGGAGCAGGATGCCAACGTACATTATATGAATGGGATCCTCAAAGAACTGCAGGGTCAGCCGGAAGCAGCGAAAGAGTTCTACCATAAGGCGGAGGAAGAGCCGGAGCTGGTCAACGAGATCCTGTTTTTCACCGGATTGTGCGAAGAGAAGCTGGGGCATAAAGAAGCGGCGGAAAGACATTATCATATGCTTTTGGAAGAGGGAGAGATCTACGCTCAGAATCCGGACCGCTATGGATATTTTGGCGTAGGCATGGAATCTCCGCTGCCGTTCGAGAGCAATATTCGGAAAAACAATCTGGTTAAGGCCTATACGCTGCGTATGCTGGCTTACCGGGGGATGCGGGCGATGGCCGCCTGCGACGGAGAAAAGCGCAGGCTGAGAGAGCTGGATCCGGACAATTCGCTGCTGGCTTTTTTGGAGCGGCTGGGGATCCTGTAAAGATCGGATATGCCAAAGAGTGGGACTGCGAAAGGAGGAAGACGGCGGGATGAACCGGTTTATGACGTACGACCAGCTGAGAAAATATGCGTATGTGAACGATCAGGTATGCAAAAAGGACGTCCGAGGCATAGCGCTGCGTTTCTTCGGACTGGGAAATACGTCTATGTATTCTGCGGATATCATTGAGGGGGAATATTATGGTGAGAGAGGGATCTTGTATGTGATTCCTTATACCAATCCCTGGTCTTGGATGAACCGGCAGGCGGCAGCTTATACGGATGAGATCCTTGACGTGCTCTTTGAAAAGTATGAATTGGAGGAAACGGTTCCTATCGTTTCGACAGGCGGCAGTATGGGAGGCTTGTCTGCGCTGGTCTATCCGGTCTACACGAAACGCACGCCGTCAGCGGTCGTGGCCAACTGTCCGGCCTGCGACATATTTTACGAGTATTTCGAGAGAAAGGACCGGCCGGATCTGGCCCGGACTCTGTGCAGCGCGGTTTGGAATGAAGAGGGCGATTTGGAGACGGCGCTGAAAACGATCTCGCCGTTTCATCTGCTGGACCGGATGCCGGATATTCCTTATCATATTTTTCATTGCGATGAGGATCGATCTCTGAACATTGACCGCCATTCTTCCGCGCTGGTCCCGGAGATGAGAAAACGTGGTTTGAATGTGACCTATGATATCGTCCATGGGCGGGGACACTGCGATCTGAATTATGCGATGAAGCTGAAATATGCTGGATATATCATAGATGCCGTTGAGAAGACGGCGGGATTCGCTTAAAAGTATTATGAGGCATGGATCATTGATTGAAAACACGATTAAGGAGGAGGCAATATGAGGAAGAAACAAAAAAATCAAGGGCTGGCCTGCATTCTGGCGGCGGTGATGGCGGCATCCGTTTTGGCGGGGTGCGGCGGAAATGGGGGAACGGCATCTACGGCGGCCGCAGGCACGACAGCGCCTGTGGCGGCGACAGCGGCAGCCGGGACAACGGGGGCGGGTGATCCTACAGAGACCGAAGCAGCTAAAGGCGCGGCCGCATACCCGGCCACCTTTGTTTCGAGCGGTACGGACGCCGAAACTTACACGAAAAATGTAGAAACGTTTCAGCAGGAGTTTTTGGACTACTTCGAACAGACCGGTCAGATGGACAAGGTAAAAGGCTATGAGGAACCGGTCGAGGTGAACATGACAAGGATGTATACCAGCGGTCTGCAGGCTATCATCGATAGTCTTCAGCAAAAATATGGGGAGTCTTACGAAGAGAACCGTTTTACAGATATCATAAAACGGCTGCTGAACGTAGACATCAGTTTTAACTGGGTCACAGGTCAGTCCCAGTATGAGCAGAAGCTGCGTCTGGATATGGCAGCCAATGAACTGCCGGACATTTTCTTTGTGACGGCCATGAATGATCTGGCTGAGCTGGCGGAGGAAGGATTGATCTGGGAAATGGACGATCTGATAGAGCAATATGGTTCCGACGACCTGAAAAAGGTGAAAGAAAGCCAGGAATACGCGTACCAGAAAGCCATGATCGACGGCAAGCTCTACGGGATCCCGGCTACTATGTCGGCTACGGACAATGTGCGTTATCTCTATATCCGCGAAGACTGGCTGAAAAATCTGGGACTGGAATATCCGAAAACGCTGGACGAGCTGGCCAAAGTGATCGAGGCGTTCGCGACTCAGGATCCGGACGGAAACGGCGTGGACGACACGTACGGAATGTCCGGGGTCAGCGATTACAGCTACTGTTTCGGAGCGATCTTCCAGGGCTTTGGCGCACATCCAAAGCAGATCTACGAGGTGGAGAAAGGCAAAAATGTTTACGGGGGTACGACGGAGGAAGCGAAAAAAGCCCTGGCGTATCTGACGGATCTCTATCAGAAAGGTTATATTCAGGCGGATTTTTCTACACAGAATGCGACGCAGTGGAGAGAAGTGATCGCCCAGGGCAAGGTGGGGATCGTTATGGGAAATCACGCCATGTCTACCTATATAACGGATGCGCTGCATGAGCTCGATCCATCTGTAAACTGGGTCGTCGATGTGGCTCCTACGGAGAACGGGGAAATGAATAAGATATTGCTGGCCCCCACAGTCAACGGATTCGTTGTGGTCAATAAGAATTTTGAGCATCCGGAGATCGCCGTTAAAATGGCAGATATAGTCATCAGCGCCATTTTTAACAACAGTGCAGGAGGCTGGTGGTACTACGAAAATAACGCCAGCTATTCCTTGTCGCCGATCAATGTATTTATGACGTCCATGACAAATTTGGAGACTTATCTGGAGCTTATGGATGCGTTTGAGAAAAACGATCCCACTGGCCTGTCTGCCAAGGGTCAGGCTTATTGGGAGATCATGAATGGAGAAGAGGGATTGAGCAAGTGGTCGTACGACAGTATGTTTGGAGAGGATTCGACCATGGCGACGCTGAATAAATACTACGAGTCAGGAAATTATTACTGGGTCACGTTTAACGGGCAGTATAACGATCTTATGAATAAGAACTTTTCCAGCATTGGAAGCACGATGAACCAGATCTTCCTCAGCATCATTACCGGGCAGCAGGACCTGGAGAGCGGCTGGTCGCAGTGGATCGATACGTATAATAAGCTTAAAGGCGACGAGATCATGGCTTATGTAAATGAGTGGTGTAAGGAGAACGACAGTTACAATTAACGGGTATGCGCGGACTGTACAGTGTGCGTCAGGCGCACGGCACAGTCCGCGCTCTGAGCGTCTGAAGAAAGGAAAAATAAATGAAGAATCGGGCAAAATGGGTCAGGAGCATGAAAAAGGAGCTCCCGCTGCATCTGATGCTGCTGCCGGGAGTCGTCCTGATCTTTATTTTCCATTATATTCCTCTGTATGGGATCGTGATCGCATTTCAGGATTTCAAAGCGTCGAGAGGACTTTTCGGACAGCAGGAGTGGGTAAGACTTGAAAATTTCAGGTATCTGTTCAGTCTGCCGAATACCTGGAGCGTGATCCGCAATACGGTGACGATCGCCTGCTCGAAGATCGTTCTGAGCATGATCGTGCCGATCTTTGTGGCGCTTATGCTGAACGAGATGGTGCATCTGCGCTATAAGAAAGCGATCCAGACCGTGATCTATTTTCCGCATTTCATTTCCTGGGTCGTGCTGAGCGGCGTTCTTACCAGTCTTTTGAGTCCTACGTCCGGCATCGTCAACCAACTGATCCAGAAACTGGGTTTTAGCCCTATTTATTTTCTGGGCGACAACCAATATTTTCAGGGAACGGTCATCGCCAGTTCGATCTGGAAAGAATTTGGATATGGCACGATCGTCTATCTGGCGGCTCTGACCGGCATTGACCCGACGCTTTACGACGCGGCGGCCATCGACGGGGCGGGACGTCTGAAACAGACCTGGCACGTAACGCTTCCCGGTATGCGGACGATCATTGTTTTGATGATGGTTTTAAAGCTGGGCGACGTGCTGGACGCCGGGTTCGGCCAGATCCTGAATCTCTACAGTCCGGTAGTATACGAAAGCGGAGATATTCTGGATACGCTGATCTATCGGATCGGTTTGACCGGCGGCAAATATGGGCCGTCTGCGGCGGCGGGACTGCTGAAATCGCTGGTATCTTCCACTCTGATCTCGGTTTCCTATTGGGTTGCTTATAAATTTTTTGATTATAAATTATTCTAGGGGGAGAGGCATATGGCAAAGACCGGAAAAATCAGAGTTTCAGCTTCCAGGAGAGTGTTCCTGATCTGCAATAATGTGGTTCTGACGATCCTGATGCTGAGCTGCCTCCTGCCGTTTATTTATATGGTAGCGGTATCTTTCAGCAATAAGGCCTATGTGGATGCGGGAATGGTATCGTTCCTGCCGAAAGGATTTAACACGTATGCGTATCAATATCTTTTGAAAAATATCAGTTTCTGGCGGGCTTTTGG
>CANQYH010000121.1 GCA_947628025.1 uncultured Lachnospiraceae bacterium
TGTAATTGACTTTTAGAAAATTTGATTGTATAACTGAAAAATGAGGGGGAGATTTTGTTTTCGCAGAGGTTTTGCTCTGCGAAAATTTCCCGTTAAGAGATCCATCGCAGGAGCTGCGGAGGTAGGAAAGGATGGAAAAACAGTTAGAGAATAGGTCTGACCTGGTACCGGAGGAGGCGGGACTCTATCTGCTGCGGTGCAGCCTTGCAGGAGACGGGGCTGTGAGCGGGGTCATACGGCGTTTCTTCTGCGACAGGAGCGAACCGTTCAGCGGTCTGGATCAGGCGGTGCTGCTGATCGACGGGTGGCTGAGCGGGAAAGTGTATACGCCGGAAAAGCGGAAGTTGAGGATGTTCTCTTCAGTGAAAGAAGCGCGAAGCGGCGCGCAGAGGGAAGAAGCAGCGCCGGCCGCCGGGGATATGTGCGCAGGGACCGTTCCCATCGGATCCGAAGCGTTCCTGATCCGGGTGTATTACCGGCGGCACACGAGCTGGCAGGGAACGGTCCGGTGGCGGGAACAGGAGGTCCCGTTCCGCAGCTCGATGGAGCTGATGTATCTGATGCGCACCGCGCTGGAGAGATGTGCCGGGAGCCGCCGTCTCAGGGATACAGTCCCGGGCAGGCAGAGAAAAGCCCTTTAAAGCGGGAGATTCGGAAATGAACGAAAGTGCAGATAGAGGAGACGACGGCTATGAAAGAGATACGAGCCAGATGACAGGCGTTCGGAGAGCCTGGGTATGAGAGCCCGAAAGAGCCGGGCAGATGATGGGGGAAGCGATGGGACGCGGGGGTCTCATGGATGAGGTTATGTCGGATCAAGGAGGGAGCAGGATGAGAGAGATACGCAGCAGATGATGGTCCGGGCAATCGGATCTGTGTGGACAGCAAAAGCCTGTGTCTGCCGGAACAGCCGGGGCGGACCGGGCGGGGCCGCAGGGGGAAACCGAGGCGGCTCAGGGCCGGCTGTATGAACGAGAGCGAGAGCTTAAATAATTTCTCAGGAGGAAATGAGAGATGATGAAACAAACAAAATTACGCAGGGCACTGGCATTTATTCTCAGCTTCTGCATGGTGCTGGGGAATTTAAACGGGTTGCTGGACATCCCCGTTTACGCGGACGCGCCCCAAGCTGCGCAGGAGGGACCTACCAAGGGTGTGGAGCGGGCGGCCGATCCCAGCACGATGGATACATATATGAACATGCTGGATTTTTCGGACAACAGCCGCTATGCCGGACGTCTGTGGACGGATAAGACCGTGTTCGCTTACGGCGCTGCGGACGCGACGGGGGGGTCCGGATGGGATGACGAGACGAATACGCTGACGCTGGATCCGAAAACCGATGGAGTAAACGGTGAAGTGAAGCTGGACTCCGACTTTCTCCATGTGTTCAGCGCGCTGGGCAGCAGCCTGCAGGTTGAGGAGAATGTGTACGCGCCGATCGATCTGGTGATCCTTTTGGATATGTCTGGGTCGATGTTGACGGATCTGGACGACGGCTGTACATCTACCAAACATAAACCAACGGTTGATACGACAGGAGTGACAGATCCAGAGGAAAAAAAGGAAATAGAAGAATTCCAGAGGAAAGAACGTATCGAACACTCGAGGATTTATAAGGTTCTTTCTTCCATAAATACGACGATCGATACGCTGATGGAGCTTAACGATACGAACAGGGTAGCCGTCATAGCATATGGGACCACTGCATTTACACTGTTGCCGTTGGCTCACTATCAAAAAAATGGTGAAAAGGATTATTTGACAGTTAATTATATAACGAATTATAAGGGTGAGAATTTTGATGTAGAGAAAGGGGGGAGCGGCGCATATACAGTTATCGCAGATGCGGTTAATCCATATGCAGTAGATCCAGATCTAAAACATGTGGAAAGATATGCAAGAAATGATTATACACAAGGCTACATTATTGAGGATGAGGAAGATCCTGTTACTGGAAAAAAAACTGGGGATAAAAAATATAAGGCAGATGTTGGCTTTAAACCAGACGATCCAGAGAAACCAGACCCAAACACACAATTCATCGGTTTCCACACAAATCTCCAGGCTGGGATTTATCAGGGGTTTCAGGAACTTTACAACCATTATGAAAAGGCTTCTGATGTTATTTATACCTATACCTATACATCCCAGTCCGGTGAACAAACCGTGACTGTGCCCCGTATGCCTGTCGCGTTCGTAATGACAGACGGCGGGTCTAACTATGCGTTAAAGAATACCGATCCTACTAAGGAGAATGGTACTGAATGGTATAACGTTCCAATAGTGACAGAAGATGTAGAATACTACGGAGTAAAAGAAGAAAAAAAAGATGGAGTAAAAGTGTTTTATCCTTATCAAAAATATCGCAGTGAAGATAAGGGATTTAATGGCTCCGGAGTAATTTTAGATATCCTTTTGACGGCATCTTTTATGAAAGCTAAAGTGCTGAATCAGTATAAAAAATTGCTCGCAGACAGTAATATGTCAGAAGATGTTATAAGAGATGCGAAGTTTATCATTGATACGATCAGCGTAGATACTCCGACTACAGATTGGCAGATTCCTCGAGTTTATGCTACGTTGAATCCAGAAGAGTATTTTAAAAAGAACGAAAGTGATTTACCAGCTGCTACCGCGAAATGGGAGTCGTTTATGCGCGCTTCTATTACGGATGCATATTCAAGCTGGGAAGACTGGCAAGCGTTGACGGATAAAGATTCTTCGATAATGGTAGATGTGGATGATAGTGATACGACGGATACGACGAAAGGGGAAGTCGAGAAACACAAATTATCATTTCCAGTAAAAGCATTACCAGAGGGTGAGGAAGCGGCGTGCGGTGTCAAACAAATAGATGTAACAACTAATATTAATTATAACGACTATTTTTTCGATATCAGAACAGGTGATTTGGCAAATGTTTTCACAACACAGCTCGATGCGATCAATACCCCCATCTTCACCCCGGTCGCAGGTACAAACGATCTGGGGGTAAAAGACTCCGTTACATACATGGACCCCATCGGCAAGTATATGGAGGTAAAGGACGTCAAGAACTTGCTGCTTTTCGGCAAGTTGTATGGCGTGACCAAGACTGCTGTGTACGATTACCAGTGGAATCAGAAGTATATAGAAAACCACACTATGTTTTCTCCGGGGTGGTACCGTGGTGATCCAGATGACGCTGAATATTGTACGGATACAGAAACACTGTGTAACCAATACGGCTATAGCGATGCAGCAGCAGCATGGAAAGATGGCTGGGTATACCGGCTGAATTCAACAACTGCCGCGGAATTTGTTCCCAGTTTAGCAACGATTGAACAGCCGGAATATGCCAGCAATAAACAGCAGAAGACCAAGTACACGTTCTACCGGCTGGATCTTGAGAAAACCGAGCGCGAGCAGCTTCGCCAGAACCCGGCCTATTACACCGGGACCGAGTCAATGGACCCAAATGGTATACTTAGTACAACGCCCGGAGCTTACAAACTTAGCGATCTGCGTATCTGGGTGGAGGACACTGGTGAATACAACGACGGCCTCATTGAGGATGAAAGCGGGATCCATTCTGACACGAACTTCGATCAGGCGCTGTGGATCAATATACCAGTGAACATGCTGCCGCTGCGCACTGTGAGTGTCGATGAGCAAGACGGGGGCGGCTATACATACAGTACGAATCTTGGCGAGGGTACGTCCGATGGTGATAAGGAGAGATATAAAGCTTCTTTCCCGCTGCGAGTATTTTATACCGTGGGGATTGAGGATTCGCTGCTGTCGCGGGACGGGACGGTCAATATCGTTGGCGGCGTGAGTCAGGAGTATATCCAAGAGAATAAGATTACTACGGCTAACGCGGCGGAAGCTCGTGACCTCAAGCAAGGGTATCTGGAGTTTTTCTCCAACTGGTACAATCCTGAGAACCGCTACGGGGATTACGCCACCACCAACGTAGATTATACTTACGGCGATCCGGTCGTCACGTTCTCACCGAGTGACGAAAACCGCTACTATATATTTGAGAAAGCGCTGCCGTTGTATAATGCGGCTTATGTCTGGGTACAGAACGCTGACTTAACTCCGGAAGATCAAACGCTGGCAGGTACGCTGGGCAAGAAAGGTTTATGGAAGAAAGTCGATACCAAAGCGGAAGAGTTTGACCGGCAGTCGTTCGGCGGTGTTATCAAGGGAATCGATCTGGATGTGGAGTTAAGCGCTGGTGACGGTACTGAAGAGACGAACCGGAAGATATGGGAAGCGTTGAGCCCAACATATTCCGCGAAAGCTGGCGACATTGTCCTGCTGAAGCAAAATCAATTAGACAATGTAGATTATGTTGAAGAAAACGATCCTTTTAAATCCGACGCATATTATTTCATGCCCATCGAATACTTTACGTTCGACAAAAACAAAGGGACGGCTGAACGCATACAGTATGCGGTGGCTCGTCAAGGCAGCGAGTTCGGTTCTGCTTACGTTTCTGCAAAGATCAACAACGGCGATATGCTTTGCTGGTATGATGCCAGCGGTATGTATAAGGAGAAGACGTATCCTTACCTTTCTTTCTCTGAGACGCAAGATGAGACCCGCGGTAAAAAATACATCGGATACGAGGATATTCGTAAAGAGGATGGAACATTAAAAACTATTGAGGAACTTAATAAGGAAAGCCTGAATGCAGAGACCAATGCAAAGGAAATCCAGACCAATGGCACATGGGTCGTAGCCGCGAAACCGGGCGGATTGCGGGTAGGCAACCTGGCTCAGAGTGTCGGGGAGAAGATACTTCCTAGTGAAACAACTCCGACAATCAGTGCCCCCTATGATGAATATGCAAAAGAGCGGTTCGGGGAAGAAAAGGCCCAAAACCTTACAGTTGCATATTACGCGGGCAATATTACCCGCACGGCCAATAACTACTATGTCCCCACCATAAGCACTACGTCCAGCCTGGAGGGTGAGAAAGGCATCGTCGTGAACGTCTATCAGGGCAACAACGGACGTCTGTGGGTGGCGGATACCTCGCTGCTGATGACCAAAACGGTGGAGATCAGTCATGGCGGCGTCGTCGATCCGGAGAAAGAGTTCCAGTATCAGGTATTTATTGATCATCGTACCGGATCCTATGACGCCATTGTGACCCGCTATAATGAAGCGGTGAATCAGTGGCAGCGGCAGTTCCATTATATCGACATGGAGCTGGACGGCCATCTGTTCCTGCAGACCAGCGACGGTAAGCTGGCTACGGTGGACAAAAACGGGAACCAGGTGATCAGCGGTAAGAACGGTTACGAGTATGCGACGGGAAAAACGTATGATCGCGCAAAAGACGGCGGACCATATAATATTTACGTCGGTTCGAACAGCGGTGCAATTGAGACGGGGGCGTCGGAGTATGTTCTGAGGGTGTACCACAATACGGATGTCCACGGAGCTGACACGACCTATGGCGCGGTAAGCGACACCGACATTCATGTCGAATACTTCGATGCCGATGGTGATGAAATCCCTGGCAGTACGTCTGACGGGTACAGCGGCAAGCAGGCGTTTTACGCAGCGAATGTGACGTTGGTTCCTGTGGGAGAGCATGAGAAATTTATTGTGGATCAATCCTCCGCAGACGGTGTTTCGAAGCAGTCAGATTTTTACCTCCTGACCTTGGATCCCACAGTGGGAGCTGCTGGAGGCAGTATGTCAGCTACGGATGTATTGATAAGCAGTCCGTATAAGACCCAGAGCGCCTACTGGACCCAGACGGTGGACTTTGGTTCTAAGGGTAGTGCAACGTTGACCGAGGACGATCTGTACGATCGGACTATACCGGCGGGAGCGACGGGAAGCACATCATCGGACATTGCCACACACACGGCAGAGGTGACCCTGAAACATGGATACGGCCTGTTGTTCTCCGGCATCCCTGCAAACACGGCTTACCGCATTACGGAAAAATTGACCGATGCGGATATCGACGCGGGGTATAGTCTGAAGCGGGTGGAGCATAACACAGGTACCGATAAGAGCGCGGATGCCGGCAATCCCAAGACCTATACGCCGGAAACCACAACGGAAAGCGGCACGGTCCATTTCTCCGTCCCGGATCAGGCGTATTCGGTATTCGGCACAACCAATATTTATGAAGAGAGCGGTCACTTCTATAATAGTTGGAACGCGGATAAGAAAGAGATCGGAGTCAATGATAAGGATGTAGATGACCTGCCGGGAGTCGATGTAAACGATACGATCACTTATGAGATCGTCTGGGCGAATACGACGGAAGATACTGCGGAAGTAATAGTGACGGACCGTCTGGATCCGGGCGTGGATTTTGTCAAGGCATCCTATCCGGATAGGAATGTGACCCTGGAGGCTAAAACGGATGGCGGCAGTACAGAGGAGACAGGACAGAGCGGACAGGGACTCGTACAGATTTTCTATGATTCTGGGAAGCATGAAGTTACCTGGAAGCTGAAAGAATGTCCGGCGGGCGGAACCGGAAAGCTGAACCTGACCGTTAGGGTAAATGATAAGGCTGTGAAATACTGGGATCCGGCGACCGGAAGCCTGAAAGACGTGCCGGACGATTACCTGGTGAAGAACCGTGCCACAGTCACAGTGGGTGACAACAGCTACAATACGAACGTGGTACAGAACCCGGTAGGCAAGCCGGAGAAGACAGAGACGCAGATCGACCGGGATGGTAAGGTCGACTCTCTGGACGAGGACGATTTTACGGCCCTTGAAAACGACGTATTGGCAGGACCTCTGGTAAAGCCGGGGGATAAGATCACCTACGAGATCAGCTGGACGAACAATGAAAATGCTCCGGCGGCGATCGTGATTCGCGATCCGCTGGATCCGAACGTGAAGTTTGTCAGCGCCGAGTTTAACATCAACAAGTCTAAAAAGGTGAAATTGATAGCCGATGGTTCCGGCGAATCAGTGGAGACAGATGAAACGGTCGATATGCCGGTGCCGGGCGGAAGCGAAAGTTCGATCGTACCGATGATCGTTTATAGTGGTGCCGAGGGTACTCAGGATACTCATACCGTCACCTGGAATCTGGGCGTACAGGAAAGCACGGCTTCCGGCGTCGTGAGACTAACAGTGGAAGTGTTAGGTGACGCCGTCACTGCGGGAAAGGTGGAAAATACCGCCTATGTGAAAGTCGGTAATGGCAGTGAGCAGCAGTCAAATACGATCGAAAATCCGACTGAAGAACAGAAAAAGACGGAAACCAGTGTAAATGGTGAAATCGTGACTTCGGACAATCTGAAGCAGGATGAAAACGGCAATCTCGTCGGCCCGGCCGCTCTGGTAGGTAAGGAGATCACGTACCGGATTGACTGGAAGAATAATCAGTCTGGGTATGCGGCGGTCGTTATTACGGACCCGCTGGATCCGAATGTGGAGTTTGTCAGCGCCAGCTATGATGGGGTAGAGTTGACTAGCAGCACTTCTGGCAAAATAGTGCAGACAGATCAGACGGTCGAAGTGCCGAATCCGGACGGAAGCGGAAGTACAGAAGTACCGATGATCGTCTATGATTCGACGACCCATACCGTCACCTGGAATCTGGGCGTGCGATTCTCTGGAAATGAGGGTTCCGTCACGCTGACAGTAAAGGTGCTGACGGGCGCTGTGAAGCAGGGCAAAGTGGAGAATCAGGCTGAAGTAGAGATTGGCAGCAGCCCGAAAGTCACGACCAATACGGTCACGAACCCTGTAGGACCGCAGAAAGAGGAAGTTCTTGTTCCGCCAGCTGAAGCCGGTCATATGGTTGGAGTAGGCGACGAACTCACCTATAAGATCTACTGGCAAAATTACAAGGATACGGCAGCGGCCGTCACAGTACACGACCCGCTGGATCCGGGCGTGGACTTTGTCAGAGCCAAATGGACGACGGATGGCGGAGCATCTACAGAACTTACATTGGATGCGCAAGCGGACGGTTCTGATGCGTCGACATCGGGAGTCCCCCAAGAGGTTCCGAGGATCGACTACGATGCCAAAACGCATACAGTTATCTGGGAACTGGGAGAGCGGGTTTCGCTTGATGCCGGCTATGTGGAGCTGACCGTAAAGGTCAATGAGAAAGCCGTGCAGAACTGGTCTTATGGCGATGCCTATGGCGGTACCAGAGAAAAGCCCGAGGCGGACAGCGAGAGTAAAGACTGGAAGGTTTTGGACCGTGCGGCGGTCAAGGTCGGCGGAGATCCCTGGATCGATACGAATATCGTAGAGAATCCGGTGCCGGAGAAGACAGAAACGGATCCGGGCGCAGGCGAGACCGTGGGGATAGGCGATGAGATCACCTACGAGATCCACTGGAGCAACGGCCATGACAAGCCGGCGACTGTGACGATTACGGATGTGTTGGATCCGGGCGTAGACTTTGAAAAAGCCAGCGGTTCCTATCGGATTGATCGTGACGGTGAAACGCAGATGACTGTCATTGTTTGGACCTTGGAGAATCAGGCGCCGGGTGCGTCCGGTACCGTGACGTTGACCGTCAGAGTAAACGAAAATGCGGCCAAAGAGTGGTATTATGGATCTGACGGGACCATTGAAGAGGGAGCCGGTACGGATGACAAAGTCGTGAACCAGGCCTCTGTGCAGGTAGGGAACGATCCGAAAGTCATGACCGAAGTGATCGAGAATCCCACGGGTGGTCCGCACAAGACGGAGACGAATATCGAACGGAAAGGATCGGATATTCCGGTCGGCGGGGACGATCTGAAACCGGAAGAC
>CANQYH010000122.1 GCA_947628025.1 uncultured Lachnospiraceae bacterium
CACGCTCACCAGGTTTCCGTCGCCCGGCGTTACTTCTGCCTTGTGCGGGCCCTCCAGCGGGTTCTCCGGAATCTCCGTCTCTTTCTCCGGGTTATCGCCGACCTTTACAAACGCCTGGTTATCCACCATGTATTTTTTCAGCGCGTTCCCATTGACTTTCACGGCCAGCTTCACGCTGCCCTCTGAATTCGCCGCCGCATTTTCAATCGTCCAGGTCACCGTATGCGTGGATGCGTCATACACGCCATTCGTATCCGCGCTCACGAAGTCCACGCCCTCATCCAGCGGGTCACGGATGATCACTTTTACAGCCTTATCGTACGGATTCTGCCAGGTGATCTCGTATTCGATCGTATCTCCCACGTTCACCGGTTTTCCGTCGCCCGGCGTTACCTCCGTCTTGTGCGGCCCCTCCAGCGGGTTCTCCGGCTTCTCCGTCGCTTTCTCAGGATTATTGCCGACCTTTACGAACGCCTGGTTATCAACCATGTATTTCTCCAGCGCGTTCTCGTTGACCTGCACGGTCAGCTTCACGCTGCCTTCTGAATTCGCCGCTGCATCTTTGATCGTCCAGGTTACCGTACGCGTGGACGCGTCATACACGCCACCCGTATCCGCGCTTACGAATGTCACGCCCTCATCCAGCGGGTCGCGGATGATCACGTCTGTGGGCACATCGTACGGATTCTGCCAAGTGATCTCGTAATCGATCGTATCTCCCACGCTCACCAGCTTTCCATCGCCCGGCGTTACCTCTGTCTTATGCGGATCCTCCACCGGGTTCTTCGGGATCTCCGTCTCCTGCTCCGGCTCATTGTTTACGGACACATACGCCTGGTTATCAACGACCTTTTCTTTCAACGCGTTCTCGTTGACTTTCACAGTCAGCTTCACCTGGATCTTTGATTTCGCCGCCGCATTTTCGATCACCCATGTCACCGTACGCGTGGCTGCGTCATACACACCATTCTTATCCGCGCTTACGAACGTCACGCCCTCATCCAGCGGGTCGCGGATGATCACTTTTGCAGCCTCATCGTACGGGTTCTGCCAGGTGATCTCATATTCGATCGTATCTCCCACGCTCACCAGCTTTCCGTCGCCCGGCGTACGTTCCGTCTTGTGCGGTTCCTCTTTCGTGTTCGTGCAGACAACTGACACCTGCGTGGCTTTTTCAATCGTACCCTCATTAGAGCCTTTCCAGTTTACTTTGTAGCCCTCGTTATCGCTTTCCGTGATCTCATACTTGGTGCCATCCGGCAGATCCAGAATCGTCACGCTCTCTCCATCCGCCAGATAGAACGTGTATTCACCGTTCTCAAAGTATGCCTCCTCGATTCCCAGCCCCGTAAACAGGCACTTGAATTTACCACTGATAGAAATATCTTCGTCTTCTCCAGTCTTTTTGTTTTTTACAGTCTTGTACAGCTTTACAGTGAACGCAAAGCTCTTGTTTTTATCCCCTTCTTTCCCGTCTACTACCTTGGTCAGCTTCAGACTGCCGCATTTGATTTTATTCTCGACCGTATTCGTCCACTTCTTAATGTTATCGCCCACTTTGACAGACCCGGTATTTGTTACTTTCTTCTCCTCATCATTCTCCTTATTTTTGTAGGCTTTCTCAGTAACTCTTACCGTCAAGACGACTTTGCCGCGCTCATGGGCATCTCTCTCTCCCAAGGTCCAAGTGACCGTATTCTCGTTATACTCTATGAGATCACTTGTACCGGTCCCGTCCGCTTCCAGATAACCCGCGCCGCTTTCGTTGCTGTCCCACGCCCGGACAAATTCCACGCCCGGATCCAGCTGATCCTCGATCACAATCGTAGCAGGACTTTCCTGATCATTCAGCCAGGTAATCTCATAGGTGATCTCCTGCCCCCAACCGACTCCCGGATACTCCAGCGTCGTCCCATTCTCGGTATACTGGTATGTCACATCGAGGTCATCGATCTTCGTCTCTGTCTTCCTCGGCTCAAGCGGATTCTCGACGATCTCTGTCCGGACCTCCGACTTATTGCCGACTTTCACTCCGGCCTGGTTGCGGACCAGATCATCCGGCTTAGATGATCCGCTCGTATCCCCTGCTGCCTTTTCCCACTGGTCAGACATATCCGGATGCCAGTAGTCATACGCATCCTGCACTTCTTCGTTTTCTTTCACCTTGACCAGCAGGAACACATCGCCGATTGCTTCTTTCGCTCTATTAAAGAGCTTCCATATAACGGTATGATGTTCGCTGTCATACTCGATCCTGACTTTATCTGCATTCGATTCCGTAGCAACGGAACTCTTTATCCTCTGCGCGTTCGAAGGCGTCGCCAGATGGAGAGCCGATGTATCATCATCAAAGTACGCATCGATCAGGTCCACGCCCGGATCCAGCGGGTCAGTGATGATCACGTCAGACTCATTACCTTTCTGCTTATCAGGCTCATTATCCTCCTGGTCATCAAACTCATATCCCTCCCGGTTCCGCCAACTAATCTGGTAAAGTATCTCCTCGCCCGGCATCACCTGATTGCCTGCTCCAGGCTCCACTTCTGTCTTCTTGACATCAGGAGTCGGAACCTCGACAATGTTCGTATCCGCAGAATTATTCCCAACCTGCACTTTAGCCCGGTTCCAGATCTCAAAGTCTGTCTCTATATTGCCATCCTGGTCTTTCAGTTCCGGTTTATCGTACGTCCAGGTATACTCAGCCTTTTCGTTGATCACAACCGTAAGACGTACAGTGCCATCTTCACCCGGCGCCCGTTTTCCCAGGGTCCAGATAACCGTACGGCTCTCTGCGTCGTATTGGCCGCCATGATCAGCGCTTACAAAATCTACGCCCGGATCCAGCTGATCCGTAATCGTCACTTCGGCTTCCACGTCATACCCGTTCTTCCAATACACCTCGAATGTGACCTGCTTACCGATTTCGACAACGCCATCCCCGCTCGGATCTACTTTCGTTTTCTCCGGCACCGGATTCTCAACGACCTTGGTGAAGATCTCCGGATCATCTCCGACTTGTACACTGGCTCTATTGACCACCTGGTGATCTTTGCCGGTTTCCCCTGCCGTCTCTTCGTCATACATCCAGTACTTCGGTGCGTCCTCATTGACTTTGACCGTAAGGGTCACGACGCCCTCTTCCAGCGCATCTCTCTCGTGCAGATCCCATTCTACCGTATGTGTCGCAGGGTTATACAGACCGCCGTTATCCGCGCTGACAAAATCCACGCCCGGATCCAGACGATCCCTGACCGTCACGTTCGCTGGCTCTGCCTTATAATTCTGCCAGGTGATCTCATAAGTGATCTCCTGTCCGATGCCCACCAGCGCGCCGTCGCCCGGATCTGTCTCTTCCTTATCCGGTGTCAGATGGTTCGTGATTTTCTCGGTAAGGCCCCAGGGATTCTCGCCCACCTGTACGCTTGCCTGGTTCTCGACCTCGCCGCTGCCTTTCTGATCGCTGTCCGTCTTATTCAGTGCATTCTCCGTAACAAGCACGACCAGAGTCACGCTTCCCTGGGCTCCCGCTTTCTGTTTGCCCAAGTTCCACGTAACCGTACGCGTTTTGCTGTCATAAGAAATCGATGGACTTTCTTCACCGTCTTCAGACACGATACCGTCCTCATCCTGCGCATCCAGCGTCAGATACTCATCATAAGAAGCGCTGACAAATTCTACGCCCGGATCTAACTTATCGATCACTTTTACTTCCGCCGGCACAGTCTCATAATTCTCCCAATCGATCCGGTAAGTAATCGTGTCGCCCACTTTCACACGCGGGCCTTCGAGATTTCCTTTTCCGTCGGCTTTCAGAGAATATTCAACCGATTTTCCGCCATATTCTTTATCTCCGTTGATTTCCGTCTCTGTCTTATGCTGCTCCGGCGTCGGGTTCTCCACCGTCTCTGTCTGCTGCTCTGCGTCGTCGCCAACTTTCACATAGGCGGTGTTGTCTACATAGCCTGCGGAAGTAGCGCCCGCCTCGACCCTTACGGTCAACGTGACCGAACCTGTCGCACCTGCTGGCTTCGGGCCCAGATTCCAGGTAACGGTACCGTCAGTATTGCAAGTGCCGCCATCCGAAGCAGACACAAACGTCACATTCCGATCCAGCGTATCGCGGATCACAATTTCCGCCAGTGTATTCTTGTAGTTCTCCCAATCGATCTTATAAGTGATCTTATCGCCTACATATACTTCCGGGCCATGCCACTTTGAATCTGATTCTAATAACCTGTAATTCCCCTCACGCTCTCCGACCGCTTCCGACGAACCATCCGCACGCTCGACGCTCGTTTCCGTCTTATGCGGACCGCCGGTCGGATTCTCGATGATCTCGGTCTTGACTTCAGGATCGTCCCCGACTTGCACACCGGCCTGGTTCAGGACTTTATTATCTACACCGGTGCCAACGTCATTCATACTATAATCCCATTTTGCCTGGGCTTTCTCGTTGACCTGCACCGTCAGCGTAACTGTACCGGAGATGTTAGCCTTCGCTTCCAGGTTCCAAGTAACCGTATGGCTCCTGCTGTCATATGTACCACCCTGGTCAGCACTCACAAAGTCCACGCCTGGATCCAGTCGATCCTTAATCGTCACATTTCTTGCCTCGTCGTGGCCGTTAGTCCAATGGATCTCATATGTGATCACAGTGTCTACACCTACGGTCTGGCCTGCCCCCGGCGACGTCTCTGTCTTCTCTGGCAGCGGGTTCTCCACGATATCGGTATCGACCCAGTCGTCGTTGTCGACTTTCACTGCCGCACGGTTCAGGATCTTCCAGTCGTTATCCTTACTATCATCTACAGAAACTTCCTTGCGGTCATCGTCGTCAGTGCCGTAATTCCACCCCTTAACTGCGTCCTTGTTGACCCGTACCGTCAAATCTACATAGCCGTCTTTCAAAGAGGCCTGCTCGCCCAAATACCAAGTGACCATGTGGGCGGTCTCATCATACTCGATCCTCGGGAAGACCGTGTCCGCCTGCGAAGTCGCCGCGTCGGCCGCGCTCAAAGTGATCCCTCTTTCCGCGCCTCCCTCAACCGTCCACGCTGCCCCGACAAACTCCACGCCCGGATCCAGCGGGTCACACACCGTGACATTCGCAGGCACATTCTTATAATTCTGCCAGGTAATCTGATAGGTCACTTCCTGGCCAACCTCGACCATCGTGCCCTCGCCCGGCTTCATCTCTGTTTTTTCCGGCCCTACCGGGTTATAGACCGTGTTCGTCTTCACTTCCGGATGGTTGCCGATTGCAACGCCGGCCTGGTTTTTCACCTCACCCGGACCGCCGTCGCCCACTGCGGCTCCCGGCAAAATCTTCACCTGCAGCGTAACAGAACCGTACGCGCCATCGGGCTGATCTTTAAGCGTCCATGTAACCGTACGCGTGGCTTCATCATATACGCCGCCATGTGAAGCCGAACCAGCTACATATTCCACGTTCCGATCCAGCGGGTCCGTAATGACCACATCGGCTGCTTCACCAGAATCGTTCTTCCAATCGATCTGATATGTGATCGTCTGACCGATCAAAGCATTCGGGCCGACCAGATTTCCGTTTTCGTCCGGCTTGAGATCTTCCTCAGTGATCTTCTGATCATCCAGATAGGTCTCCGTCTTCTGCTGCTTTTCTTCGGTCGGATTCTCGATCGTATTCGTCTCCTGTTCCGATCTGTTGCCGACTTTCACGTAAGCCGTATTGTCTACGTGCCCAGCTGTCACTGCATCCTTTTTCACCCGTACACTCAGGTATACGACGCCGGAGGCATTGGGCTCCTGCATACCCAGATTCCAGAAGACGGTATGCTGCTTATCATCTCCAGTGGATGTACCTGTATACTGAATCGCTGCAACCTCAGTCTCAGTTCCTCCGGTACCAGGAACTGTCACTATCTTCGTTGTCGATACTGCAGCCCCCGCCGAAACAGCATCAGCATCCAACCTCACATCTGCAAGGCCGGCAGTTTTCCTATCAAAAGCAGCGCTGACAAACTCCACATTCGGATCCAAAGGATCGCGGACCACGATCGCCGCTTCCTCATCCTGGTCATTCTCCCAGCTCACCGTGTAGGTGATCACATCGCCCGGCTCGACCATCGGTCCAACGATCACGCCGTCGCCGCGCACGCTGAATTCATTGTCAGAGGGCTCGACAAGCGAACCATCTTTTTGCTCGATCTGAATCTCCTTTTTCTCCGGTCCGCCGATCGGATTCAACACGATATTGGTATTGTAACTGTTATCGCCCACCGTAACTTTCGCGCGGTTGCGCACGAGATGGTCGTTCAGGTCCTCCTTGCTGCCGGCATCCGGATCCCAATATTTGACCGCATGTTCATTGACACGGACTTGCAGTTCCAAACTGCTCGTATCTCCCGCCATACGGTCCCCCAATTCCCAGGTGACCGTACGGGTCTCGGGATCATACGAGATCTTAACAAGACCTTTCCCGTTCTCTCCGGCTTCTACATATTTTTCCACAGAAGAACCCTGCTCAGCCTTCAATTCTACGTTTCTGGCCGGCCAGGACGCGCTGACAAAATCCACGCCGTCGTCTAACCTGTCTTCTACTTTCACTGTGGCAGTCTGATTCGACGTATTGGCCCAGGTGATATTGTAAGTGATCACGTCGCCCACTTTCACGCCCGGCAGGAGTTTATCCGGCTGGTCTTCCGGATCGAGTCCCGTTTTAGTGCCATTGATCGCCGTTTCTTTCTTGTCGGCGTTCCAGTTATTGATATAGTGAACCCTCTCCTCAGCCGCCGAGGTATTGCCAAATACCGTATAGGAATAAGAGGGGATATCAAAATACGCCGTACAGCCGAACGGATTCTCCCCGCTTGTTTCCTGCGCCTCCGCCTGGCTCGCTGCTCCGTTTTGCAAAATAGCACTAAGCACGCTGTCGTTAATGCCCGTTTTCCCAAAAACAGACTTTATTGCACGGTTGTCATATCCGGCCGCTGTTTTGCTCCCATAAACGGAATGGGTCACGTAATCGGTCCGGCCGTTTTCCTGCGTATGGCTAACAGAAGCAAACGTATATCCCTGACTGATATCCGCATTGCTCATCTTCTCTGTTACACGGTAAATACTGCCTTTCGGCAATGTATTGAACAGCAGCGCCTCGCCGTCTCCCAGCTCCACTTCCGCAACGCCATTTTCATTAAAGGTCACCGTCTGCGTAAGGTAGGTCGTAGCAGTCGCATACTCGGTTTCAAGTTCGACCGTCGTACCGGTCGTATCCGTCATAGGATCAAAGGTCGCGACATGGAAGCTGCTAAGCGCCTCTACCCTCTTAATGAGCTCTTGTACCCTATTATAATCGCTTGCCGCCCCATCATACTCGCTTTTCGCAATCAACTTAGCCCGGCCTCTCAAAGAAAACTCGGTAAACCCGGGCTTAGAAGAAGGCGTCATTACGACATCCTTCTCATCAAACTCGGCCCCCGATCCGGGTTCTTCAGATGCACGTTCTCCGGTAAAGAGACGGAAAAGGTTCTGATTATCTCCGTCAGTCACCGTTGCATTGCTGCCGACATAAACGTAATACGAACCGCCTGGGGTCAAAACGCCGTCCTTATCCACTGTCGCCAGATTATTATCCGCATCCAACAGCAATCCATCGTTATTCAGCAGCAGGTCGATATGATCGATCCGCCGCTGCCAGATCGTCGGATCCGTCGTATTGCGCGTTACTTTTACCGCGCTGCGCTCACCGGTTACCGGCGTAAATTCATTGCCGTTCGGTATCGCAAGATAAATCTCATACTTAAATTTCTGCTTCAAACCGCTGCCAGAAACCTGCCCCTGGCTCGCACCAATCGCCTTGATCTCTTTCATTACCAGCAGCAGCGTATCGCTGATGACCAAACGTCCGTTATTGCCCAGATATACGTTGACTGTCACTCCGCCGTCTTCCAGCGTAGAAGTACTGCTGATCGTAGGCAGACAGACGTTGTTGGCGGTCCGGGTCACGTTTTCCGTATATACGCCCGCCATCTCCAGATAGTCTCCATCTTTCTTTATAATGCCCTGAGACATATCGCCGGTGCGCAAACCACCGGGTTTGGCCGCTATGGTCCAGCTAAACGCAGTTTTAAAGCCTGACGCACCCTCTATAGAATACTGTTCCTTAAGACTGCTCAGCTCAGCTTTATATCTCGTCTGAACCCCCAGCCAATAATCCGCCTGTGCTTCAAGTTTGCCTGAATTAGCCGTACTTCCAGAAAGTGTTTTTAAATACGTCATAAGTTTTTCCTTATCTGACGTATACAGTTTCTGGTAATCCGGCATACCTCTAGTCGGATCTCCGTAATCGGCAAACGGCAGATAATCGAGGACTCCGTTCAACCGCCCATTCGCATCATACCAGCACAGCATATCCGAGGTTTTGATGCCCTCCGCCTCATAATCCGCACCGAATTCGCCGCCTTTACGAGCTACCACATAATCTTTCTCCACAGCATTACCACTGGCATTCTCGTAATAATTCAGAAGCAGGAAGTAGTAATTTGTTTTGATACCCCCGGAAACATCCGTCAGTCTGTCTTCAGCCCGAAGCACCACGGCTCCGTCCAGGGCATCTGGTGAAATTTTAAACTGATCTTTTACAACCTCGTCGTTGATCCCGTTAGCATCCACATCAGCCAATACGCCGAGACAAATCCCCCCGATCTGCGTCGCGCCATCCTCGACCTCTACACGTTTCCAGATGCCGCCCGCGTCTCGCTGGTAGGCCGC